>NZ_JBAMDI010000087.1:0-47242 GCF_036961695.1 Pseudomonas sp. CGJS7
GGCCGCCGGAGCCGCGGCGGGCGCCGGACCGTCCGGAATGCCGTCGCCGTCTTCATCCTTGGGCGCGTTCGGATTGGCCAGCTTCACCGTCAGCTTGAACTCGTACGGCAGCCCCTTACCGCCACCGTCCTTGGCCTCGATGATGGTCAGGTCCGGCTTGGTCATCCAGCCGGAGACTTCCAGGGTGCGCATGTAGGTACTGACGCGGGCGTTGGACTGGGCGCGGCCTTCCAGGGTCAGCGTCTCGGCGTCCTGCTTGATCGCGGTCAGCACCGCGCCGTCGGGAATGGTGCGCACCAGCGAATCGAACAGGTGCACCATCTGCGAACGGTTGGACTGCAGCTTCTCGATCACTTCCTTGCGCGCGAGCAGCTTGGCCTTCTTCTTGTCGAGCTCCTCGATCTCCTTGATCTTCTTGTCGACTTCGGCGATCTGCCCGTCAAGGAAGGTATTGCGGTCCTGCTGACCGCTGATTTCGCTGTTGTAATAGAAAACGATCAGGCCCGACAGAACCACGGCGGCCAGGGCCGACAGGCCGAGGATCGCGCCGAATTCTTTCTGTCGCGCCTTGCGGCGCTCGGCGCGCCACGGGAGCAGGTTGATGCGTGCCATCAGTCGAAGCTCCTCAGGGCCAGGCCGCAGGCAATCATCAGCGCCGGAGCGTCCTGCGCCAGCGCGTGCGCCTGGACGCGCGGGCCCAGGGTCATGTGCGCAAGCGGGTTGGCCACGGTGGTCGGTACGCCGAGCTGTTCTTCGACCATCTCGGCGATGCGCGGAATCGAAGCGCCGCCGCCGGCCAGAACGATCTGATCGACGCGGTTGAACTCGCTGCCGGCATAGAAGAACTGCAGCAAACGGCTGACCTGCTGGACCATCGCTTCCTTGAACGGCTCAAGCACTTCGGCCTGATAGCTCTCGGGCAGCCCGCCCTGGCGCTTGGCCAGACCGGCTTCTTCGTAGCTCAGGCCGTAGCGGCGCATGACCTCATCGGTCAGCTGCTTGCCGCCGAACACCTGTTCGCGGTGATACAGGCTGCGGCCGTTGCGCAAAACGTTGAGCGTGGTCATCGTCGCGCCCGAGTCGACCAGCGCGACCAGACCGTCGCGCGGGCTGCTCAGCGTGTCGGCGAGCAGCGCGAACGCGTTTTCGATCGCGAACGCTTCCACGTCCATGACCTTCGGCGTCAGCCCGCCCAGCTCCAGGGCCGAAGCGCGCACTTCGACGTTCTCCGAACGCGAGGCGGCGAGCAGCACCTGGACCATGTCCGGGCTGCCCGGCATCGGGCCGAGGACTTCGAAGTCGTGGTTCACCTCATCGATCGGATACGGCACGTAATTGGCCGCCTCCAGTTCGATCTGGGATTCCAGTTCGTCTTCGTCGAGATCGCCGGGCATGCCGATGACGCGGGTGATCACCGAAGAACCGGCGACCGCGGCGGCGGCGTGCTTGACGCGGGTCCCCGATCGGGCGACGGCGCGTTTGATCGCCTCGCCTACCGCTTCGACCTCGACGATGTTCTTTTCCACCACCGCATTGGGCGGCAGCGGCTCGACCGCATAGTGCTCAACACGGTAGCGATTGCCCACTCGTGAGAGTTGCAATAACTTTACCGCGGTCGAACTGATATCCACACCGACCAAGGCCGGCTGGCTTTTTGTGATGAGTCCCACAGTTATCTCCCCATGCCACAAGCGCTTACGCGCACTTCGTGTGGCCCCGGATTAGATAACGGACTTTTCACAGGCTGGCAACCACTTCTTTTAGGTTTGCCAACCCAGTCGTGCTTTTTTGACCCTTGGCGTCACGTGACCACCACCGTCAGTCCACCGGTCAAGTGCCAAGTGCAATAAATCCGCCATGAGCCGGTAGCGACAAGGCACAACCGCGCGACGGGGCTTGCTCGCGCGGCAGTCTATTTGTCGCCCGCACGGGGCCGTCGGCCGATCCTGCGATCGCCGCCGCGCCGCGATCCGTGCCCGCCGCTACAGTTCGCGCAGCCCCGCGCCGGGCGCACTGCGCCTGCGTTCACAGCTCGCGCAAGCGGTCGCGCAAACCCGTGAGGCTGAGTGAGCCGCGCCCACGGCGCCACCCACCATCCAGCCGCCCGACCCGGCGGCCGGCCGGGCCGCCGCCGGGCTCGGATTATCCCGACCCGCCGGCGGGGAACCGACCGACCCCCGCCGGTGCGAATCGCGACCGAGGTCGCGATCCGCGCTCCTCTATACTTCCCCGCCACGACCACCGACTCCGGAACCCGATTCGATGTCCCGTATTCGCCGTTGGCTGCGCTGGGCGCTCTACGCGTTCATCGGCGCGGCCCTGCTGGGCGCCATCGCGCTCGGCACCTTGTACTACCTGATCGTCCCCAAGCTGCCCGATGTGGAGACCCTGCGCACCATCGAGCTGCAGGAGCCCATGTACGTCTACGCCCGCGACGGCCGCCTGATGGCGATGTTCGGCGAGACCCGGCGCTACCCGATCGCCATCGAAGACGTACCCGAACGCCAGAAGCAGGCCTTCATCGCGATCGAAGACTCGCGCTTCTACCAGCACCACGGCATCGACTACAAAGGCATCGGCCGGGCGATCTGGCTGCTGGCGACCACCGACGACAAGCGCGTGCCGGGCGGTTCGACCATCACCCAGCAGGTCGCGCGCCAGTACTTCCTGAGCTCGGAATACAGCTACAAGCGCAAGCTCGGCGAAATGCTGCTGGCCATGCGCATGGAGCAGGAACTGAGCAAGGACGAGATCTTCGAGCTGTACTTGAACAAGAGCTTCTTCGGCAACCGCGCCTACGGCGTCGGCGCGGCGGCGGAGTTCTATTACGGCAAGAAGATGAACGAGCTGAGCCTGGATGAGATGGCCTCGCTCGCGGGCATCCCCAAGTTCCCCTCCAGCGGCAACCCGCTGAGCAATCCCGAACGCGCCAAGATCCGCCGCGACTACATCCTCGACCGCATGGCCGAGCAGAAATTCGTCACCGCCGCCGAGGCGGCGGAGGCCAAGGCCGTGCCGATGCACGCCAGCCCGCACGAGCGGCCGGTGGAGGTCTACGCGCCGTACGTGGCCGAAATGGTCCGCCAGGAAATGGTTGCCCGTTACGGCGCCGAGGCGCTGACCAAGGGCTACCACGTCACCACCACCATCGACCCGACCCTGCAGGTCGCCGCCGACAAGGCGGTGCGCGCGGGCTTGTCGGTGTACGACCGCCGCCACGGCTGGCACGGGGTCGAGCAGCACTTCGATCTGGCCCCGAGCGAAGACGCCGCCGCCGCGCGCGTGCGTTTGCGCGGCATCCCGGCCCAGGCCAACTTGCTGCCGGCGGTGGTGCTGTCGGTGGCCGGCTCGCAGGCCAGCTTCGTGCTCGCCGACGGCACCGAGCTGACCCTGGGCGAGAAACAGGGCTTCGCCGGCCGCAGCCCCGGCAGCCTGCTCAAGCGCGGCGACGTGACCCGGATCGCGCGGATCGAAACCGCGGCGGAAGCGGACAAGCCGGAAACCGCCGAAGCCGGCCAAACCGGCGCGCAAACGCCGGCGGCGCCGGCCAAGCCGCCGGTGGTGACCTATCGCCTGGATCAGCTGCCGCAGGCGCAGGCCGCGCTGGTGTCGCTGGAACCGGCCAACGGCGCGCTGCGCGCGCTGTCGGGCGGTTACAGCTTCGCCGGGGCCAAGTTCAACCGCGCCACCCAGGCGCGCCGCCAGCCGGGCTCCAGCTTCAAGCCGTTCGTGTACGCGGCCGCGTTCGAACGCGGCTACAACCCGGCCTCGATCGTGCTCGACGCCCCGGTGGTGTTCAAGGATCGCCGCGGCCACCTGTGGCGTCCGCAGAACGACAGCGGCAACTTCGCCGGCCCGATGCGGGTGCGCGAGGCGATGGTGCAGTCGCGCAACCTGGTCTCGGTGCGCCTGCTCGACGCGATCGGGGTGGACTTCGCGCGCAAGTACATCAACCACTTCGGCTTCGAGATCGATCAACTGCCGCCGAACCTGTCGATGTCGCTGGGCACCGCCTCGCTGACCCCGCTGTCGGTCGCGCGCGGCTACGCCACCTTCGCCAACGGCGGTTTCCGCATCACCCCGTGGTTCATCGACGAGGTCAAGGACCGCGCCGGCGCGGTGGTGTTCAAGGAAAAGCCCGCCACCGCCTGCCCCGAATGCGTCGGCCGCGGCAGCACCGCGTCGGCGGCGCTGCCGGCCAACAATATCGTCGACGGTTTCGATCTCGGCCCCGGCACCACCGGCGGCGAGACCAAGAAACCCGAGCCGAAGGACAAGAGCAAGGACAAGGACAAGAAGCCGGCCGAACCGGAGCGCAAGCCGCTCACCCCGGCCGAAATCGCCGCGATCAACGTCGCCCCGCGGGCGATCGACGACCGCATCGCCTACCAGATCGTCTCGATGCTGCGCGACGTGGTCAAACGCGGCACCGGCACCGCCGCCAAGGTGCTCGGCCGCGACGACGTCGGCGGCAAGACCGGCTCGACCAATGACCACCGCGACGCCTGGTTCTCCGGTTTCGGCGGCCCTTACGTCACCACCGTCTGGGTCGGCCGCGACAACTACAAGTCGCTGGGCTACCGCGAGTACGGCGGCAAGGCCGCGTTGCCGATCTGGATCGACTACATGCGCGTGGCGCTCAAGGACCAGCCGCTGCAGCCCAACGAGCCGCCGCAGGGCATGGTCAAGGTCTCCGTCGGCGCCGGCGGCGCGCTGATCCCGGACGGCACCGGCGGGGTGATCGAGTGGGTCAAGGCCGAGGACCTGGAACGCATGCAGACCTACACCGACTACGGCAATGAAGACGCCGCGCCCTCGGAAGAATCCTTCGATATCTTCTGATCGGCGGCCGAACCGGGCAATCGCCGCGAACCCGAAAGCCGCACGCCTGGCGCGTGCGGCTTTTTTCTTGCCCGGCGCCCTGGCGGCCGCGATCGAGCCCGCCGCGGTCGAAGCACAATCTTCATCGCCGCCTTCGCGCCGCCTTCATCGGCGCCTGAACGCCAGCCGCTTGCGCGATCTGGCGCCTTGCCGCGCGCACCGGTTCAGACATTGCCGTGCCGAACTAACGTGCTAGCTTTGGGCTGCCGGTCCAACCCGGCCGCGGCGAAAGCCATCGCCGTGACGTGCCAGCCCGGAGGTCGAGATGCACCAGGCCCGACAGCACGCACATCAGCATGCGCAAACCCGCATCCGCGAGCGCCGTCACCGCCTCGCCCACGAAGCGGCCCGGCTGATCGCCGAAAGCGGCATCCGCGACTACCACCAGGCCAAGCTCAAGGCCGCCGAGCGGCTGGGCATCTTCGACGACGCCTCGCTGCCGCGTAACCGCGAAATCGAGGACGCGCTGCGCGAATACCAACGCCTGTTCCAGCGCGAGCACGGCGACGGCCTGCGCCGGCGCCGCGAAGCCGCGTTGCGCGCGCTGGAATTCTTCGCCGAGTTCGAGCCGCGCCTGGTCGGCCCGGTGCTCGACGGCACCGCCGACGCGCGCAGCCCGGTCGCGCTGCATCTGTACAGCGACGATCCCGCCGCGGTGCCGATGTTCCTGGAACAGCACCGCATCCCGGCCGAAGAGCGCGACCGGCGCCTGCGCCTGGACCGCGAACGCAGCGACGATTTCCCGGTGTGGGTGTTCAGCGCCGAAGAACTGAGCTTCGATCTGACCGTGCTGCCGCTGGACGTGCTGCGCCAGGCGCCGCTGTCCAACGTCGATGAGAAACCGATGAAGCGCGCCTCGATCGGCCAGTTGCGGCAGTTGATGGCCGACGAAGAGATTTCCGAGTTCGAGCGCGGCTAGCGCGATAACGCGGCGTTCGAACAAAACCCAAGGCAACTACCCGGAAACGGTTCGAAGGATCGAACGAGTGGGCAAAAGCGTAAACACCTCGATCGCGTCGCCGCGCCGACGCGGCGCGCACGGCCTGGGGCTGCTGGTCTGCGCGCTATGGGCGTGCATGCAAGCCAGCAGCGCGGCTGCGGCACCGCCAGCACGCAACGCCCAAGCAACCGCCGCGACCACGACCGCAGGCACGCTCGCCGACCTGGTCGCCCGTCTGCGCGCGCAAGCGGCCGCATCGCAGTCCAGCCCCGCGGTGCGCGCCGACTACGATGCCCTGCTCGCCGCGCAAGGCGTAAGCGCCGCGCAACTGCCCTACCCCGACTACGCCTATCTGCGCCTGCTGTTCGAAGCGACCCGCGACGGGGGTTACTGGAACTTGCATTGGGCGATCACCGACCGCGAACCCAATTCCGACGCGATCTGGAGCCAATGGCGCGCGCTGCGCCAAGTCCGTCCCACCGCGATCACCGCCACCGCCGAATGCGATGAGCTGTCGGCGTTGTTCGCCTTTCTCGCCCGCCGCGGCGGCGTGCGCAACGTGGGTTTGTTCTGGCCGACCGCCAACCACACCGTCGCGGTGTGGAGCGCTCCGGGAAAGCCGCGCGAGGCGCGCATCGTCGCGCCGACCACGCAGATTTTCCTGAGCCAGTACGACAGCTTCGGCACCCGCGGCTTCGACCCGTGGAAACAGGCGCGGATCTACGAATACGCGCGTCGCGACCTCGCCGACGACGCGCGCATCGCTCCGGCGCTGAGCGGGTTCTTTCTCGCTCAGAGCGGCAAGTACGCGCGCGCCTCGGGCATGAGCCTGTTGCGCCTGCGGCAGTTGCGCGACGGCGTGCTCGACGGCGCGATGAGTCCGGCGCGCGCCGCGCGGCAGGCGCAAGCGCAACGCGAACGCCTGCACCCGGGCGCCGAAGACGACCGGCGCGCGTACGCTCACTTCATCGACGATTTGCAGGCAACGCTCCCGGCGGTGGCGCGCAGCGATCGGTGACCGATCGCGCATGACGACTCCGGAGCGGCGGCGACGCGGCTCGCGTTTATCCGCGACGCTCGCCAAGGAGATGCCACGAGCCAACAGCGCCACGCCCGCCGCTCGCGCTTTCGCGTTATCGAACGTATCGACGCACGACATGCCGACAAAAAGAAAACGCCCCGCTGAGCGGGGCGTTTTCGCGAACAACGACCGTGGAATCAGCGCTTGTCGGAAGCGACGTAATCGCGCACGCCGTGACCGGTGTAGATCTGGCGCGGACGGCCGATCTTGTTCTCGGGATCGTTCTGCTGCTCCAGCCAATGCGACACCCAGCCGGCGGTGCGCGCGATGGCGAACATCACGGTGAACATTTCCACCGGGATGCCGAGCGCCTTGTAGATGATGCCCGAGTAGAAATCGACGTTCGGGTAGAGCTTGCGCTGGACGAAGTAATCGTCCTTCAGCGCCGCTTCTTCCAGCTTCATCGCCACGTCCAGCAGCGGATCGTTGATGCCGAGCTCGCCGAGCACGTCGTGGGTCATCTTGCGGACCAGCGCGGCGCGCGGGTCGTAGTTCTTGTAGACGCGGTGGCCGAAGCCCATCAGGCGGAAGCCCGATTCCTTGTCCTTGGCCTTTTCGACCGCCGACTTGACGTTCTCCGGACGGCCGATCTCGTTGAGCATCTTGAGCACGGCCTCGTTGGCGCCGCCGTGCGCCGGTCCCCACAGCGCGGCGACGCCCGAGGCGACGCTCACGTACGGGTTGGCGCCGGTGGAACCGACCAGGCGCACGGTCGAGGTCGAGGCGTTCTGCTCGTGATCGGCGTGCAGGATGAACAACAGGTCCATCGCCTTGGCCGCGACCGGGCTCAGTTCCAGCGGCTCGCTCGGCACTTCGAACAGCATGTGCAGGAAGCGCGTGGTGTAGTCCAGGCTGTTCTTGGGATAGCGGATCGGCCAACCGATCGAGTAACGGTGGCAGGCCGCGGCGATGGTCGGCACCTTGGCGATCAGGCGGATCGCGGCCAGACGGCGCTGCTCCGGATCTTCCAGGTCCAACTCGTTGTGATAGAAGCTCGCCATCGAGCCGAGCATGCCGACCAGCATCGCCATCGGATGGGCGTCGTGGCGGAAGCCGTACAAGAAGGTGCGGAATGCCTCGTGCATCATCGTGTGATGCGTGACTTCGTGTTCGAACTTGGAGAACTCGGTCTGCGTCGGCAGTTCGCCATTCATCAGCAGATACGCGACTTCCAGGAAGTTCGACTTCTCCGCGAGCTGTTCGATCGGGTAACCGCGGTACAGCAGCACGCCCGCGTCGCCGTCGATGTAGGTGATCGCCGACTTGCAGCTGGCGGTCGCGGTGAAGCCCGGGTCGTAGGTGAACATCCCGGTTTCTTTCGGCAGCTTGGCGATGTCGACGCACGGAGCGCCGAGCACCGGATGCTGCACCGGCAAAGCGAAGTTCTTGTCGCCGGCGGTCACGCTGACCTGATCGAGGCGGGTTTTGTTGGAATCTTCAGACACGAAACACTCCTCAGTCTGCCTGCCGCAGAGGGTGGCCGCGGCAGGAGGGGAACGGGGGGTCGCGAGCACATCGCGATAGTGAATTATCGCACAACGCCGATTGAGCCCAAGCTCGGACTTTGGTCGGCCGGCCGGCCCGAATGCGACGGAGCGTTGCGTCGGCGGCACCGGGTCGGGCCGGCGCGGTCAGTATTTAACCGGCCGATTGCCGGGATGTGGCGGCTGGGCGTACGGGCAGCGGCCGCAGCCGGGGCTGGCAAGCGCCGGGCGGGCCGCCAAGCCGAGGCGATGGGCCGGGATTGCGGACGAAGCCCGCGGGCGCGACGGGCGCCTTGCCGGATCGGCCGGTTGAGCGGCCTGCTCTGGGGCGGACGTGCGTCTGCTTTCGCGGGGCGACGGTTAGGCCGGCGTTCTTGTCGGGGTCGCGATGTCGGCGGCCTGCCGATCGAACGATCGCGAACCGATCCGCGCTGAAAACACGACGCCGCCTCGCACAGGCAGCGTTGCCCGCACATACGGATAGTGAAGATCGAACATGTTGCGAGCGAACCTTCTCTCCACGCGATTTTTCGACGCAAACGCAAACGGCCGCCCTCGCGGGCAGCCGTTGTGCATGCAGCGATGTTCCGCCGGATCGCTCCGGCGCGGCACGCGATTACTTCTGCGCGTAACGCTTGCGGAACTTGTCGACGCGGCCGCTGGTGTCCATGATCTTGTGCTTGCCCGTGTAGAACGGGTGCGAAGCCGACGAGATGTCGACCTTGATCAACGGATACTCAGCGCCATCGATCTTGATCGTTTCCTTGCTCGACAGGGTCGAACGGGTCAGGATCTGGAAATCGGTGGTGACGTCCTGGAAGACGACGTCGCGGTATTCGGGATGGATGCCTGCCTTCATGGCACTCAACCTTAAGGTGTGCGGGAAAGTCGGGCAGTATAGCGGTGAGGTGGTGGGGGGCGCAAGTCTGGGATTAGCGAAATGTTTGGGGGTGCGGTGGCTCCTGCGCTTTGGCTGATCCGTGGAAGCGCTGTCGCGGCTGGCGCCGCTCCTGGGGGACGATTAGGGCTTGTCCCAAGAAGCTCTGAGACCAGGAAGCCGCCCAGTGTCTGCCGGGCGGCTTCGGATCGATAAGGCGTTAATTGGTTCTCTACGCGGGGCGCGGGATTTGAAGCTGCCCGGCGTCTGCTGGGCGGCTTCGGATCGATAAGGCGTTAATTGGTTCTCTACGCGGGGCGCGGGATTTGAAGCCGCCCGGCGTCTGCTGGGCGGCTTCGGATCGATAAGGCGTTAATTGGTTCTCTACGCGGGGGACGCGGCCAGCGCTGCCTGGATCAGGCGTTCGAATCGCTGTTGATCGTACTTCATCAAAATAGCCACCTTATCCGGCCGCCCTTCCTGCCGCCGCCAATCCACCACGGTCGCACCGCGCGCATGCGCGCCCTCCAGTTCGATCGACACCGGCCGCGATTGCACGTCCTGCGCGCCGTCGGGTTCCAACGCGAACGCCATCGCCAATGCGTCGGCGGCATGCCAGTGGTCGCCGCGGCGGTCGATCGACCACAGCCGGGTCTTTTCGGAAATGCGCTCGTAGAACTTCGCCCGCGCCGAGTCGGCCTTGAGCCAGCCGACCACGTCTTCGTGCAGGAAGCCGTGCGCCATCACCGCTTCCCAGTCGGCCAGATCGATGTGGTCGAAGGCTTCGAATACGATGTGCGCCGCTTCCGGATCGAAGTAGATGTTGAACTCGGCCGCCGGAGTGATGTTGCCCTGGCACGTCACCGCGCCGCCCATCACCACCAGCCGGGCGATGCGTTGCGGCAAGGTCGGATCGAGCTTGAGCGCGAGCGCGACGTTGGTCAGCGGGCCGAGCGCGACCAGCAGCAATTTGCCGGCGTACTGGTGCGAAAGGCGGATGATCGCCAGCGCGGCGTGTTCGGCTTCGACCTGGCGCTTGGCCGCTTCATAGCCGACATCGCCGAAGCCGTCCTGGCCGTGCACATAACCGGCATCGGGCGAAGGATGCAGCAACGGCGCTTCGGCGCCGGAAAACACCGGCACGTCGACGCCGGACACTTCGCACAGCTTCAATGCGTTGGCCACGGTGTGCTTCAGGCCGACGTTGCCGGCGGCGATGGTCAGGCCGACCAGCTCATGGCGCGGATCGTTGAAGGCCATCAGCAAGGCGAGCGCGTCGTCCACGCCCGGGTCGGTGTCGATAAGCAGGGGAATGCGGTCGGTCATGTAATCACTCGTTCTGTGCAACTGCGCGCGGCGGTCTCCGCCGCGCCGGCCGGATCGGCCGATGAGGCCATAGCGGCCGGGATGGCGTGCAGCGCGCCTTCGTAGCGCAGCAGTTCGCCGAAGGGAAACAACGAAAAAGCCACGGCGAAGCGATAACGTTCTTCGCCGTCGATGCGCTCGATGCGTTTGTAGGCATCGGTGCGCGGGAACAGGAACAAAGGCAGCGGCACGCCGCCCACGTCGACGCCGCGCAGGCGCCAACGCCAGCCGCCGCCGTCGAGATCGACGCCGAGCTTCATCCGTGCCGGCCCGGTGGATTCCAGCCAGTGGCCGTCGGGATAGCGGCCCACCGGCCGAAAGATCGAAATCAGTTCGCTGCCGTCGTCGAAGCGCCGGCGCCATTGCATCGCGTGGTCGTCGTGGACGATATCGACCCGGAATCCGCGCCGCGGGCGGTCGATGGGAATGCCGAGCTTGCGCGCCAGGCGCCGGCCAAGGCGGCCAGCCCATCCGCTGCCGGTGGAGAGGGCGATCTCGCCGCCCAGGGTGCCGCCGCTGCGGTGCAGCGCTTGCAGCAAGGGATGCAGCCGTTGGAACTCCGGGCCGAACCATTGCATTGCCGCGTTTTGAAGGGCTCCCGGCATCCGGGTGGGGCGCTCCAGCTGGCGGCCCACTATGCCAAATCTTGAGGCGGTGTGGGAATCGGCCGCGGCGAGCGTCGAATCGGGCACATTTCGGCCCAGGCAGGGCCCGGCAAGCCGGCGACTGCGCGCCCTCGCCTTCGATCAGGCCGAGGCGTAACGCGCCGCGCCGCCGACCCAGCGCGAGACGATCCGCTCGGCCAGTTCCGGCGAGGTCTTGAGCAAGCGCTCGCCGAGCTCCTGCACCAGCGGCAACAGATCCGCATCGCGGCCCAGATCGGCGACGCGGAAACCGGCCAGGCCGGTCTGGCGGGTGCCGAGCAACTCGCCGGGTCCGCGCAGTTCCAGATCTTTCTCGGCGATGACGAAACCGTCGTGGGTCTGGCGCATGGTTTCCAGACGTTGCCGCGCCAGACCCGACAAGGGCGAGCGATACAACAGCACGCAACTCGACGCGGCGCTGCCGCGGCCGACGCGGCCGCGCAATTGATGCAATTGCGCCAGCCCCAGGCGTTCGGCGTTCTCGATGATCATCAGCGAGGCGTTGGGTACGTCGACGCCGACTTCGATCACGGTGGTGGCGACCAGCAGATCGAGTTCGCCGTCCTTGAACGCGCGCATCGTCTCCTGCTTTTGCTTGGCCTTCATCCGGCCATGGACCAGACCCACCCGCAACGGCGCCAGTTGTTTCGACAATTCTTCGAACGTGCTCTGCGCCGCTTGCGCCTGCACCTCATCGGATTCGTCGATCAGCGTGCACACCCAATACGCTTGCCGCCCTTCCGCGCAGGCGCTGCGGATGCGCTGCACCAACTCGGGACGACGCTCTTCGCTCAGCGCCACGGTCTGCACCGGCGTGCGGCCGGGCGGCAATTCGTCGATCGCCGACACGTCCAGATCGGCATACGCCGTCATCGCCAAGGTGCGCGGGATCGGCGTGGCGGTCATGACCAACTGATGCGGCACGATGGCATCCTCGCCGACCGCACCGCCGGCGCCCTTGTCGCGCAGCGCCAGACGCTGGTGCACGCCGAAGCGATGTTGTTCGTCGACGATCGCCAAGGCCAGATCCTTGAACGCCACCCCTTCCTGCATCAAGGCATGGGTGCCGACCACCACCCGCGCTTCGCCGTTGGCGACTTCTTCCAGCACTGTCTTGCGCGCGCGGCCGGTGACCTTGCCCGCCAACCACGCGACCCGGACGTCCAAAGGCTCGAGCCAGCGGCGCAGATTGTTGAGGTGTTGTTCGGCCAACAGTTCGGTCGGCGCCATCAACGCGGCCTGGCGGCCGTGCTGGACCGCGAGCATCGCCGCCAACGCGGCGACCACGGTCTTGCCGCTGCCGACGTCGCCCTGCACCAGCCGCAGCATCGGCGAGGGCTTGGCCAGGTCCGCGCGGATTTCGTCGAACACGCGTTTCTGCGCGCCGGTGAGCTTGAACGGCAGCGACTTGCGCAGGCGTTCGGCCAGCGGCATCTGCTTCAGCGGCCGCGCCTTGTGCGCCTGCTGGCTGATCCGCTGCCGGCGCAGGCTCAAGTGGTGGGCCAGCAATTCTTCCAGCGCCAGGCGCCGTTGCGCTGGGTGACGGCCGTCGATCAGCGCGGCGACGTCGGCGTCCACCGGCGGCCGGTGCACGGTCAGCAGCGCCTCGCGCAAGGTCGGCAGGCTCAGGCGCTCGCGCAGTTCGCGCGGCAGCAGTTCCAGCGCAGCGTCGTCGGGCAGGCGGTCGAGGGCGTAGCCGATCAATCGGCGCAAGGTCGCCGGGCCGATGCCTTCGATCGTCGGATAGACCGGGTCGAGCCGCTCGCCCAGCGCGACGTCGTCCTCATCGTCGAGGACGCGGTAACTGGGATGGACGATTTCCAGACCGTTCTGCCCGGGCTTGGGCGTGCCGTACAACCGCACCCGCGCACCGACCCGGAACTGCGCGACCTGGGTGGCGCGGAAGTGAAAGAAACGCAGCACCACGGTCGCGCGCGAGTCGTCGCCGACCGCCACCCGCAGCATCGGCCGGTAACGGAAACCGCGCTCGACCGCCTCCACCCGCCCTTCCGCCTGCGCCGCGACACCGGGCTGGAGCAATCGGATCGGGGTGATCTGGGTGCGGTCCTCGTACTGGCGCGGCAGATGCAGCCAAAAATCCTGCAGGGTCAGCAACCCGCGCGCGGCCAGTTTCTCCGCCACGGCCGGTCCGACCCCGGGCAGGCGCGGCAGCGGTTGGGTGTGGAGATCGACGGCGGGGCCGTCCTTGCGTTTCTGCATCGCGCAAGGATACGGGGTGAGAGCGAGGATTGGGGATGCGAAGCAGCATCAGCTCCCAACACCCCCCAACGGAGAACCCCCTTTGAAAAAGGGGGGCAAGGGGGGATTTGCTTTTGCTCCTCATCCCCGCGAAGGCGGGGATCCAGAGACTTCAGAGCCATATCGCGATAAAGCCCTGGATCCCCGCCTTCGCGGGGATGACGAGCGAAAAGCGTGCCCTCGCCTTTCGATTCCCGAATCCCTACTGCGAACCTTAATACTTGGCGCTGAACTCCACCCCATAAGACCGCGGCTCGCTCACCCGCGCCCCCACCGTGCCCAGCACATTCTTGCCGTAGGTCCCCAGCGCATTGATGTACTGGTTATCGAACAGGTTGTTGCCGTAAGCGGCCAAGCCCCACCGCCCCTGCGGCGAAGTCCACGCCACCCGCAAGTCGGTGCGGTTCTGCGCTTCGCCCAAGTCCAGCGCCGGACTCACGCCGCAGCGGTTCTGCGCGCGCGACTCCTCGCTGCAACGCACCTTGCCGCGGTAGGCATGGCGCAGCGAGAAACGCACATCGCCGCGCTCGCCCAGGTTCCAGACGTAATGCGCGCCGCCAGCGGCCGACCAATACGGCAGCCCGGTCGGATCGCCGCTGGCGTCGATGCCGTCGGAGGTCACGTAGTTCTTGTAGGTCGAGTCGATGAAGCCGGCGTTGAAGTCCAGGCCGAAATTGTCGGTGGCCTGCCAGCGCATGTCGAAGTCCAGACCATAGGCCTCCAGGTCCGAGGTGTCGACGACGAAGCGCGGGATGTCGGTGCTGCTGTCCAGACGCACGGCCTGACGGTTGTCGTAGACGTAATAGAACGCCGATGCGTTGAGCTGCAGACGTTGATTCGGGAACGACTTCTTGATGCCGGTCTCGAAGTTCCAGACATCCTCGTTCTCGAAGCTGCTGCCGATCTGCAACGAGTTGAAGCCGCCGGCCTTGTAGCCCTTGGCCAGCGACGCGAACACCATGGTGTCGTCGTTGAAGTGGTAGTCGACGACCAAGCGCGGGCTCAGGTCGCTCCAACTGTCGGAGGTGCGGCGCAGGATGCCCTTGTTCATCATCGCCGGCGGATCGATGAAGGCCACGTCGAACATGAACTGCTCGCGCGGCACCCCGACCAGGTCGAAGAAGCCGATGGCCTGCAGCTGATTCAAGGTCGCATCCAGCGTCGGCGCCGAGCGCGGCGTGTTGAGCCAGGAGAATTTCTTCTCGTCCCGGGTATAGCGCAGGCCCACGGTAACGTTGAGCTTGTCGGTGGCGTGCCAGATCACGTCGCCGAACACCGCATAGGCCTTGGTGTCCAAGGTATTGCGGAAGGTCTCGTTCCAGCGATGGCCGAGCAGCGTCAACGGAATGCCGTTGGCCTTGAGGATGTCGTCGAAGAAGCCGAACAAGCGCCCGTCCGGAGTCGGCGCCAGGCCGAGGTTCTGCACGATGGTATCGACCGAGTCGGTCATCGCATTGACTTCGCTGGTCTGCCGCGCGCGTTCGTCGAAGTAGCTGGCGCCGGCGATCCAGTCGAGCTTGTCGGTGCTGCCGGAGAACTTGAACTCCTGGTAGTAGCTGCGGTTGCTTTCGGTGTTGGTCGAGTCCACGTACAGATAACGGCGGTTGGTGCCGTCTTCCTCGACCCGGTTGACCGAGTCGTAATCGCGCCACGACGTGGTCGAGGTGAAGCCGCCCCAGTCGAAGCCGTGATCGACGATCAAGGTCATGCCGTCGAACCGCCGCGACTCCTCGTTGCCTTCGGCGTCGCTGACGGTGGGAATCTTGCGCGGGTCCAGATACGCCGATTCGTCCACCGGCAAGGTCGGCAAGCCCGGCGCCGGCGGCAACGCGACGATGCCGGTGGTGGCCTGCCCCTTCTGGTCCAGGCTCTCGTGATCCCAGCTGATCAGGGCGCTGGTGCGCTCGCCGAAGCGGGTCTTGAACGCGGCGCGGGTGGCCCAGTTGTTCTCCGGATTCAGGTCGATGCCGGTTTCGGCGTCCTGAATCCAACCGTCGGCATGATTGACCAGCGCATTGAAGCGGAACGCCGAGTCCTCGCTCACCGGCAGGTTCAACATGCCGTCGACGTATTGCTTGCCGTTGTTGCCGATGCGCAACTTGGCCTTGACCTCGGTCGCGGCGGTGTCGGGCTTGCGGGTGATGATCGAGATCGCGCCGGCGGCGGTGTTGCGGCCGAACAGCGTGCCCTGCGGACCCTTGAGCACCTCGATCCGCTCCACATCGGTGAACGGCAGCAGCACGCCGCCGCCGCGGCCGGCATAGACGCCGTCGACGTAGACGCCGACCGCCGGATCGGTGCCGATGCCGAAATCGTCGGTGCTGATGCCGCGCAACTGGAACCCCGGCTGGGTCGGCTGCTGACTGTCGACCACCAGCCCGGGCACGAAACTGTCGAGATCGCCCAGATCCTGCGCGGCGACATCGTCGATCAGTTGGTCGGTGACCACCTGCAGCGCGATCGGCACGTCCTGCAGTTCCTGCTCGCGGCTCTGCGCGGTGACGGTGATCTTGTCCAGTTCCTTGGGCGCGGCTTGCTGCGCCCAGGCGGCCGGCGCGGCCAGCGCGAACGCGCCGCCGCACAAGGCGGTGAGTACGGTATTGGTCGCGATGACCAAGCGGTGTTTGCGCAGCGACATCTCAAGCTCCCCTCTCGTTGTCGTGAGTTCGAACGCGCCCGTTCCATCGCGTTCTGATTTTCTTGTTGCCCGTCCGAACCAACCTTCGAACGGCTCTGGCGCTCAGCCGCACGCCCCCTGTTGCGCGGCGATCCAGTCGCGGATCAGTTGTACTCCTTCTTCGTGGACCACGCTGCGGCCCAGTTCCGGCATCATCACCGACGGGTCGTCGCTGAGCATGCGGAAGGTCAGGATCGATTCGTCCGGCTTGCCCGGCACCACATCGTGGCGTCGGTCGCCGGTGCCCTTGCCGGCGGCGATCGGCAACTTGCAGCGGCCCAGCCGCATCGGCTCCTGGGTCGCCGCGTCCAGCCACAACCCGGACGTATTGCCCGGCCCTTTCGGGCTGTGGCAATGGCCGCAATTGATATCGAGATAGGCGCGCGCCCGCGCTTCCAGCGGCGCGTTCGCATCGCGCCAGTTGGCATCGCGCGGCGCGGCTTGCGGCTGCGGCGCGCCGCGCAGGTAGCCGACCTGGCTCCAGCGCGCGATCTGATTGGCGACGCCGTCGGCGTAGGCGACATCGCGATTGAGATGACGCGCCTTGGGCCCGAGCGGATGCAGCGCCTTGGTCTTCATGTCGGTGCCGTGGCAACCCGCGCACTGGTTCTGATCGGGCACTTGGTAATCGGCGTTTTCGCGCTTGCCGTCGGCGCCGACCAGTTCCAGCGAAATCAGTTCGCCGCCGCGCATCAACTTGGCCCGGGTCTGTTCGCTGTTCCACACGTACGGCAAGGCGACCCACCCGTCCTTGCGCCGAAGCAGCAAGCGGGTTTCTACCAGGCGCACCTTGCTCAGCTCCAGACCGCCGCCACGCAAGTCCGCGCCTTCGTCGGTGCTGCGCAACACCGCATCGCCCTGGCCGCGCGGGTAATAGAAGGTCTTGCTGAGCACCGTGCCGACCGGAAAATCGAAGGCCTGCTCGGGGTCGTAGCCCGCGCTCTCGCCCTTGGGCATCCACACCGTGCGCAGCTTGTGCGCATAGTCGGAGAACAGCGGCGTGTTGAGATCGTAAGGCAGCACGTCCGCGTTCAACTGCAGACGTCCGCCCGCCACCCGCAACACATTCCATTCGGCCAGGTCTTCGGGCTGGCCGTCGGCGAAGAACCGCACCGGCTGCCAGGGCGCATCGGCGGCGACCGTCGCCGCGCCGCCTTGCCCGCTCGGCGGCGCCGCTTGTTTTCCGCACCCCGCGCCCAGCAAACACACGATCAAGGCGACTGCGTAACGCATCGTGACTGCGCCCATCGATCAACCGCGCTTGAGATCGATCGCCGGCAATTTCGGCAGATCGCAAGCGTAGGGTTTGGTCTGCTGACTGGGATTCTTGTAGCCGCCCGGGCCGTCGGCGTTGACCACGCCGGAGACGTCGCGGATGCAGATCTGCGGGCCGGTCTTGAGCGCGGCGTTGGCGTAGCCGTCCCACAGCACATCGGGGAAGTGGCCGTTCAATCCGTAGATCGCGGTCTTGAGCGCCTTCAAGTCCAGGCCGTCGGGCGATTCGCCGCCGCCCTTCAAGCGGTTGCCGTAGATGAAAATGCGCTCGGGGTAAGGATCGAAATCCTTGGCCGCCTTGTCGTCCTTGTAACCGGTGGAGTAGACGCTGGAGACGATGATGTTGGTGGTGGCGTTGTCGCTGATGTCGTTGTCGAAGATTTCGACATCGTCGTTGGAGTTGACCACCACCCCGCTGCCCGCCGGCACGCTCGCCACCGGCGTGCCCTTGGCGCCGAAGTTGGCGGTGTTGTTCTTGAACACCTTGTTCTTGAACACCCGGATCGCGCCGCCCTGCTGCGACAGCGCCGGCATGTTGAACACCAGGATGCCGCCGGTGTTGTTGGTGGCGACGTTGTCGTACACATCGGCGTTGACGGTGTTCTCGATCTCGATGCCGGCGACGTTGAACTCGGCGCGGCTGTTGCGCACGATCACGTCGCGCGACTGGCCCACGTAGATGCCGGCGTCGGACGCGCCGATCGCCACCGAATTTTCGATCAGCACATTGCGGGTCTTGACCGGGTACAGGCCGTAAGCGCCGTTCTTGGTGCTCGGCCCGCCGGTCCACTCCACCCGCACGTTACGGATGGTGATGTGGTCGCCTTCGTTGACCTTCAGGCCGTCGCCCTTGCTGTCTTCGATGGCGATGTTTTCCAGGGTGAACTGGCTGGCGTTGACCAGCAGCCCTTCGGCGCCGGCCTTCTGGCCCTTGAAGCTCAGCACCGATTTATCCGGGCCGGCGCCGCGGATGGTCACACCGTCCACGCGCAAGGTCAGGCTGCGGTCGAAGGTGTAGCGGCCGGCCGGCACCTCGATCACGTCGCCGGGCTTGGCATCGAGCAGTTTGGTGCGGAAGGTGTCGGCGAAACCGGCATCGCCGGCGGCGACCTGGGCGGTCGGCGTGTGCTGGGCTTGTTCGGGGCCGCAACCGGCGGCCGCGAGGGCGGCCAGGACGCAGGCGGCGATAACGGAAGCGCGGAACGGCAGGCTCATGAGTGTCCCCTCGTTGTTGGCGCCCGGGCCGCGCGTCGGCGCGCCGGTGGCTAAGCGTGGAGTCTGTGGCGGCGATGTGAGCGCGCGTGAGGGCGATTGCGGCAGACTAGGGGGGCATTAGCGGTCAACCGTGCGGCCAAGTATCGTGAGGGGCGATGCGTCAGCCATCCGACCAGGACAACCTCGCCGCCGTCGAAGGCGGCAAACCCGACATCGCCTTGATGTCGCCGAATCTGCTGTGGGGCTTGCTCGAGACCGCGGACCGGATCGGCGCGCCCAGCGACGATTGGTTCGTCGGCACCGGCCTGAGCCGCGCCCAGGTCGGCGACCCCGGCGTGCGCTTGCCGGATCGGCCGACCGCAGTGGTGATCGAACGCGCGCTCAAGGTGCTGCCGCCTAGCATCGGCCTGGACATCGGCCGCAACCAGCACGTCGGCAATTTCGGCCTGCTCGGGCTGGCGATGACCACCGCCGCGACCTTCGGCGAAGCGCTGCAGATCGGCCTGCGCTTCACCCCGGTGGTCGGCAGCCTGATGCGTTTCGTCGAGAGCGCGTCGGAGACCGGCACCTTGGCCCTGGCCGGGCAGATGACCTTGGCGTTTCCGTCGATCCACCGCTTCGTGACCGAGGAATTCTTCAGCAGTTGCCTGGCGCTGGCGCGCGGGCTGGTCGGCGAACGCTTGCGGCCGTTGCGCCTGGAATTCAGCTATCCGCCGCCGGAGTACCGCGCCCATTACCAGGAGGTGTTCGATTGCCCGATCGCCTTCGATCAGCCGCAGGACCGGCTGGTGCTGGACGCGCAGTGGCTGGCGGTGCCGTTGCCGACCCACAACCCGATCGCGTCCAAACAGGTGCTGGCGCTGTGCGAGGCGCAGATGCCGCGCGGCGCGGTGCCCGGCGAGGTGACCGCGGCGGTGGAGCGGTTGTTGCGCACGCAGTTGCCGCAGGATCCGAAGCTGGCGGGGATCGCGGCGCAGTTGCATGTGAGCGAGCGTACGTTGCGGCGTCAGCTCACTGGGGAGGGCACCAGCTTCCATGAGATCCACGACCGGCTGCGCATCGATCGCGCGTACGCGTTGCTGCGCGAACGCGGGCCGACCATCGCCAGCATCGGCGCGGCGATCGGCTACAAGGATCCGCGCGATTTCCGGCGCGCGTTCAAGCGCTTGACCGGGGAGACGCCGCGGGCGTTGCGCGAGCGGTTGTGGGCGGAGATGGCGCGGGAGCGGAGGTGATGGGCGCGCGCGGGCGAGCAAGCAAAGGCAAAAGCTCAAATCCCCCGCATCCGCTGCGCGGATGCTGCCCCCTTTTCTAAAGGGGGCGATGTGGCGGTCCGCATCGCACTGGCCGAAGACCGCGTCGCATCAATCGCATCGAAACCCGCCCGAAGCATTCCCCCCTTTGAAAAAGGGGGGCCAGGGGGGATTTGCTCTTAGCCTCAGCGCAACACCATCACCGCATCGACCTCAAACGCCACCCCACGCGGCAACGCCGACACTTCCACCGTGGAACGCGCCGGATACGGCGGATTGAAATACTCGCCCATCACCGCATTGACCTTGCCGAACGCGCCCAGGTCGGTGAGGTACAACCCGAGCCGGACGATGTCGGCCAGCGAACCGCCGCCGGCTTCGCAGACCGCCTGTAGATTGCGGAACGCGCGATGCGCCTGCGCTTCGATGTCGCCTTCCACGACCAAGCCGCTGGACGGATCGAGCGCGATCTGACCCGACAGGTACACGGTGTCGCCGACGCGCACGGCTTGCGAGTACGGGCCGATCGCGGACGGGGCTTGGTCGGTTTGAATGATTTCGCGGGACATTGGGGGGCCGGGGTTGGGGATTCGGGATTGGAGATTAGCAGCAAGCGCTGACGGCATGGCTGCCGTTCGAGCGCCCGCGCTGTTCGCCCCTGCCCGCCGCAAACCCCAGCGGCCGCCGAACTACATCCGCTGCACGCCCAACACCACCGCCAACCGGCGCACCCGCCGCATCACGTCGGCCAGGTGCTTGCGGTCGTGGACTTCGATGGCGAAACGCATGATCGCGATGTTGGCGTCGCGCTCCAGGTACTCGACCCGGTCGATGTTGGATTCGGCCTCGGCGATGGCCGCGGCGACCTGCGCCAGCGAGCCGGGACGGTTGTCGACTTCGATCCGCAGCGCCGCGGCGAAATCGCCGGACACCTGCCGGTCCCAGCCGATGGCCACCCAACGGTCCGGCGATTTGCGGTAATCGGCCAGGTTCGGGCAATCCATGCGGTGCACCACGATGCCCTTGCCGGCGGTGTGGTAACCCATGATGTCGTCGCCCGGCAGCGGCAGGCAGCAGTTGGCGAAGCTGATTACGCCGCGCTCGGCGCCGGTGATCAGGATCTTGTCTTCGGGCAGGCGCGGCCGGTCGATCGCGCGCCCGCGCCCGGCCTTGCCCGGGGCCTCGCGCGCCAACGCCAGCGCGACTTGATTGGGCATGCGGTTGCCGAGCGCGATATCGGCCAGCAAGGCTTCCAGGCGCGGGTAACGGTTCTCGGTCAGATACGCTTCCAGGCGCAGCGCCGGGGTGCGGTCGAGCGAGGTCTCCAGCACTTCCAGCGCGCGGTCGAGCATGCGATGGCCCAGTTGCACCGCGTCTTCGTGTTCGAGCTGCTTGAGCTGTTGCCGGATCGAGGTGCGCGCCTTGCCGGAGACCACGAACTCCAGCCACTGCGGCTTGGGCGTGGAGGATTTGGCGGTGATGATCTCGACCCGCTGGCCGCTGGCCAGCTTGGTCCGCAGCGGCACCAGCTTGCCGTCCACGCGCGCGGCGACCGCGCGGTTGCCGACGTCGGTGTGCACCGCGTAAGCGAAATCCAGCGCGGTGGAATTGCGCGGCAGCGACATGATGTCGCCCTTGGGGGTGAACAGGTAGACCTCGTCCGGGAACAGGTCGACCTTGACGTTTTCCAGGAATTCCAGCGACGAACCGGTCGCGCGCTGCGATTCGACCAGGCTGGCGATCCAACTGTGGGCGCGCGATTGCGCGCTGTTGGGGCCTTCGCCGCCGTGCTTGTACGACCAATGCGCGGCGATGCCGCGTTCGGCGATCAGGTCCATGTCTTCGGTGCGGATCTGCACTTCCACCGGCGAGCCGTAAGGCCCGAACAGCACCGTGTGCAACGACTGGTAACCGTTGGCCTTCGGGATCGCGATGAAATCGCGGAAGCGCGAATCCAGGGGCTTGTAGGCCGAATGCACCACGCCGAGCGCGTGATAGCAATCCGGCACGCTCTTGACCACCACCCGGAAGCCGAACACGTCCATCACCTGGGTGAAGCTCTTATGCTCGTGATGCATCTTGGTGTAGATGCTCCACGGCGATTTCACCCGGCTGATCAAGCGATGTTGAAGCTTCTCCTTGGCCAACCGCTGGGCCAGATGCGCTTCGATCTGCACCAGCGATTCGCGCCGCACCACCGGCTGGGTGCGGATGCGTTTTTCGATCACCGCGTGACGCCACGGATGCAGCGCGCGGAAACCCAGATCCTGCAGTTCGGCCTTGATCAGGTTCATGCCCAGGCGCTGGGCGATGGGCGCGTAGATTTCCAGGGTCTCGCGGGCGATGCGCTCGCGCGCCTCGGCGCTCTGCGCGCCGAGCGTGCGCATGTTGTGCAGGCGGTCGGCGAGCTTGATCAGGATCACCCGCAGATCGCGCGCCATCGCCAGCAGCATCTTGCGGAAACTTTCCGCGGCCGCTTCCTGGCGGTCGCGGAACTGCAGCTTGTCCAGCTTGGTCACGCCGTCGACCAGTTCGGCCACGGTCGGACCGAATTCGGTCGCCAGGCATTCGCGGGTGAGCGGGGTGTCCTCGATGGTGTCGTGCAGGATCGCCGCGACCAGCGTCTCCACGTCCAGGCCCTGCTCGGCCAGCACCTTGGCCACCGCCACCGGATGGGTGATGTAGGGCTCGCCGGATTTGCGCGTCTGCCCGGCGTGCGCGGCGGCGCCGACCGACCATGCGCGGCGCAGCAGCAGGCGCTGGGGCTCGGGCAGGTAGTGCGCCGCCAGCTCGAGCTCGCGCACGTAGTCCGGCAGCTCCGTGTGGTCGGGAGCGGCAGGATAGGTGTTCAGCGCGGGCTCGGCGGGTGTCATAACGGAAATTTACGCGTGCGGGCGCGGATGGCGCAACGCATTGCGTAATTTGAATGTGGCGTCTGCTCAGCTCCGCGCAAGTACGCCGTCACGGCTTGCGCACTTGGGCGGTTGGCCGGTTCAGCAAAGCGCCGCGGAAATGGCCGCCGGCCCGCGGGCCGCGCCGCGGAATCGGGCCGGCCGGGCCCGCGCCGCGCAAACGAAAACGGCCCCGCCGAGGCGGAGCCGTTTCGGTGTCCTGGACGCCCGCGCGCTGGCGCGGGGCCGGATATCAGTCGTCGCCCTTGGACAGGTCGTCGTCGGCGACCACTTCGGCCGCGGCCCATTCCAGGGCTTCGCGTTCCTTGCGCTCGCGCTCGGCCTTCTCGACCGCGTCGATGTATTCGGGGTTGACCTGACGCGCGGCGATTTCGCGCAGCGCCAGCACGGTCGGCTTGTCGTTGGCTTCGCTGTTGTCCAGCTGCGGCTCGACGCCGTTGGCCAGCTGACGGGCGCGCTTGGCGGCCAGCATGACGAGTTCGAAGCGGTTATCGACCACTTCCAGGCAATCTTCGACGGTGATGCGGGCCATGGGGCTCCTGCGGCCGGTGCGGCCGTCTTTACAAGCGGATGGGGACCGGGAATTTTAGGCGCAGCGGCCCGCAAAAGCAAGGTTTCCGGCCATTAACCCTTATAAATCAAGCCGATAGCCCCTGTAGGAGCGGCGCGAGCCGCGACCGCGACCTCGCATTTACATCGTCAGCCCGATGCCGCGGTCGCGGCTCGCGCCGCTCCTACAGTCGGACCTCGGACTTCCCGGCGCTCCTGGATCAACTTTCGTCGGCCAGCAACGCCGTGATCAGACGCGAATGCCGGGCGACCTGCGGCTCGCGGCGCAGCCGGCTGGCCAGGAAGATCGCGCACATCTCGTCGACGGCGGTGTCGAAGACCTCATTGACGATGACGTAATCGAACTCGCCGTAGTGCGACATCTCCTCGCGCGCGGCGGCCAGACGCTGGCCGATCACTTCCTCGCTGTCCTGGCCGCGCGAGCGCATGCGCGACTCCAGCGCCTGGCGCGAGGGCGGCAGGATGAACACGCTGACCGCGTCGGGCACCTTGGCCCGGACCTGGCGCGCGCCCTGCCAATCGATCTCCAGCAGCACGTCCTTGCCGGCCGACAGGAACGGCTCCACCGATTGCCGCGCCGAGCCCTTCCAGTCGCCGTGCACGCGCGCGTGCTCGAAGAAATCGCCGTCGGCGACCATCGACTCGAACTCCTGCGCGCTGACGAAGTGGTAGTGCTCGGCATGCCGCTCGCCCGGGCGCGGCTGGCGCGAGGTGAACGAGATCGACAGGCGGATGTTCGGATCGCGCGCGAGCACCGCGTTGACGATGCTGGATTTTCCGGCTCCGGAGGGAGCGGCGACGATGTAGAGGGTTCCGCGCATTAGGCTGGGATTCGTGGTTCGTGATGGGTAAAAGCAAAAGCGGCGAGAACGGCGATCGGCCCGGTCCGCGTCGGCTTTCGCCAATACCGAACCGGCCCTCCCCGCCTCACTCGATGTTCTGAATCTGCTCGCGCACTTGATCGATCAACACCTTCAGCTCCACCGCCGCCGCCGAACTGCGCGCATCGACCGATTTGGAGCCCAGGGTGTTGGCTTCGCGATTGAATTCCTGGAGCAGGAAATCCAGCCGGCGGCCGACCGCTTCGCGCAGCTTGAGCACGCGCCGCGCTTCGGCGACGTGGGCGTCGAGGCGGTCGAGTTCTTCGTCCACGTCGAGTTTCTGCAGCCACAGCACCAGTTCTTGCTCGACCCGACCGTTGTCGGCCGGCTGGGCCAGATCGGCCAGGCGCGCTTCCAGCTTGGCGCGCTGCCCGACCCGAATGGCCGGCATCATCGCGCGCACGTCCGCGGCGATCCGGGCGATGCCGTCGACGCGCTCGCCGATCACCGTCGCCAGCTTGCCGCCCTCGCGTTCGCGCGAAATCACGAATTCGTCGAGCACGCTGTCCAGCAACGCCAGCGCCTCGGCCTGCAATGCGGCCGGGTCGGTCGCCGGGGCCTGCAGCACGCCGGGGAACTGCAACAGCTCGGTGAATTCGGTGCGCAGCGCCGGGAACCGCGCCGACAGGTCGATCGCCAGGTCGCTGAGTTCGCGCAGCCGGGTCGGGTTGAGTTGCAGCGCGTCGCCGCCTTCCGGCGGGCGCAGGCGCAAGGTCAGGTCGATCTTGCCGCGGCTGATCCGGCCACCGACCCGCTCGCGCAGCGCCGGTTCCAGCACCCGCAACTCATCGGCCAGGCGCACGCCCAGCTCCAGGAAGCGGTGATTGACCGAGCGCAACTCGCAGGCGAGGGTGCCCCAGGGGGTGGCGCGTTCGCCGCTGGCGAAGGCGGTCATGCTGCGAATCATTCGCGAATTCCGAGCCTACAGGGAGGCAATGGTAAACTCGCCGGCCTTCAAAACGGTAACGCCGCGCCATGACCGGTCCCATCGCCGCTCCCCACCAGGCCCCGGCCGGGCCCGTGGTACGTCCCAGCGGCCGCGTCGCCGACCAGATGCGCGAGGTCGTGATCCAGCGCGGTTACACCCGCCACGCCGAGGGTTCGGTGCTGGTCAGCTTCGGCCAGACCCGGGTGCTGTGCACCGCCAGCGTCGAGAACAAGGTGCCCGGCTTCCTGCGCGGCAAGGGCGAGGGCTGGGTCACCGCCGAATACGGCATGCTCCCGCGCGCCACCCACACCCGCAGCGATCGCGAGGCCGCGCGCGGCAAGCAGGGCGGGCGCACCCTGGAAATCCAGCGCCTGATCGGCCGCGCCCTGCGCGCGTGCATCGACCGCAAGGCGCTGGGCGAACGCACCATCACCCTGGACTGCGACGTCCTGCAGGCCGACGGCGGTACCCGCACCGCGGCGATCACCGGCGCCTACGTGGCCCTGGTCGATGCGGTGCGTTGGCTGCAGGCGCGGCGCGAGATCAACCGTGATCCGATCTTCGGCGCGGTCGCGGCGGTGTCGGTGGGCATTTACCGCGGCGCGCCGGTGCTGGATCTGGACTACGCCGAAGACAGCGACTGCGATACCGACATGAACGTGGTCATGAACGACGGCGGCGGCTTCATCGAGTTGCAGGGCACCGCCGAAGGGCATGCGTTCCGGCGCGATGAACTCGATGGGTTGCTGGCCTTGGCCGAGGCGGGGATCGCGCAGTTGGTGCAGAAGCAGCGCGAGGCGTTGGCGGTTTAAACGCCGCCGGCAACACCGCGTCGCGTACCCACCGTCGCTCCGGCGAAAGCTACCTACCGTCATTCCGGCGAAAGCCGGAATCCATTTCGACTTTGCTCTTATCGGCGCGGTCCGGGCTGCGTTGCTGGCACCGTTAGGCGCTGCAAGTTCACGCGGCCCGATGTGAGGCGCCGCCCTCACCCCAACCCTCTCCCACGCCCCGAAGGAAGTCACCTTGGGTGGCACGCGGGAGAGGGAGCTTGTGGCGATGCGAACAGTGCCGATCGACACTGCTATCGGTGACACGCGAAATCGATCACTGTTCGCCGGAACATGCGCACTCACGTGCCGCCCACCTCTCGAACTCGATTCGACGCGGCGAAGCCGCAACCCGCACGCAACCGCCGACGCCAGCGCGCGCTTACATCCGCGCCAGCCGTCGCAAATTTCATCGCCGGGCGCTGAACTTCTCGCGCCACGCGCGATCATTCCTCACATCCCGTCGGAACCGCTGCGATCCGGAAGCGTCTCGCCGAACCGCAGCCTTACGCCGAGGCTTACCCGCTTTCCAACGCATCCACCACGCGCACACCAACGGATGCGCTCCCGCACGAGAACCCCATGAATCGCAGCATCGGCAGCATCACCCTGGTCGTCGACGATTACGACCAAGCCATCGCCTATTACACCCAAGCGCTGGGTTTCGTCTTGCTCGAAGACATCGATCAAGGCGGCGGCAAACGCTGGGTCCGGGTCGCCCCGGCCGACGGCGCGCAGACCGCGCTGTTGTTGGCGCAAGCGGCGAACGACAGCCAGCGCGCCCGGGTCGGCGATCAGACCGGCGGTCGGGTCGGCTTCTTTCTGCACACCGACGACTTCCATCGCGATCACGCCCGCATGCTCGAACACGGCGTGCGCTTCATGGAATCTCCGCGCGTCGAGACCTACGGCACGGTCGCCGTTTTTGAAGACCTGTACGGTAATCGCTGGGACTTGCTGGAATTGAAGGCATGAAATTAGTGCTGGCCAGCAGCAACGCCGGGAAACTGGTGGAGCTGCGCGACCTGCTCAGCGACACCGGCATCGAACTGGTGGCGCAATCCGACTTGGGGGTCGAAGACGCGGAAGAAACCGGCAGCACGTTCGTCGAGAACGCGCTGCTGAAGGCGCGTCATGCCTCCGCGCTGACCGGTCTGCCGGCGCTGGCCGACGACTCGGGTATTTGCGTGGATGCGCTCGGCGGCGCCCCGGGTCTGTACTCGGCGCGCTACGCCGGACGCCACGGCGATGCGCAGGCCAACATCGACAAATTGCTGGCCGCGCTCAAAGACGTGCCCGATGAGCAGCGCACGGCGCATTTCTACGCGGTGATCGTGCTGCTGCGGCATGCCGGCGATCCGCGCCCGATCATCGCCGAAGGCATCTGGCACGGCCGCATCCTGCATCGCCGCCAAGGCGATCGCGGCTTCGGTTATCAGCCGGTGTTCTTCGACACCGAACATCAAGTCTCGGCCGGCGACATCGACGACGCCTTGAAGAACCGGGTCAGCCACCGCGCCCGCGCCCTGGCGGCGTTGCGCGGACGCCTGCAGGAACTGGCGCGATGAACCGCACGCTGCGCGCCGCCGCACCGCCGCGCCGGGCGTTCCGCACCGGCGGGCACACCGTGCTGCTGGTCGCGGTGCTGTACTTGCTGGCGATGCCGATCGCGATCTGGATCCGCCAGGACGGGCTGCGCGCCGGCCACAACAACTTCGGCACCGAGTTCGAGCTGGTGCTGGTGCTGTTGGCGGCCCTGGTCGGCCTGGTCGCGGCCGCGGCGGTGCAGCGGGTCAGCCTGGACACGCTGGCCGGCGGCGTCTGCGCCGGCGCCCTGATCCGCTACGCCAACATCACCAGCGGCCACCGCCAGCGCGCGTTCGAACCGCGCGAGGTGGTCGGCATGTCGCTGCACCGGGCCAAGGACGGGCGGATGCGCCTGACCTCGACGCTGGAGCTGCGCCTGGCCCCGTCCGCGCACCGCACCTGGAACACGGTGACCCTGTTCGACGGCGACATGTCCGGCGACGGCCGCGCCGAACCGCTGGCGACCATCATCCGCCTGGTCGTGCAGGCCCGCCCCGACGTCGGCCTGGACGCCAACCTGCGCGCCCTGCTGGCCGCACGCCGCTACGGCGCGGCGCTGGACCGCTAGCCCTCGCCAGAGCAGCCCGCCAAAGCGGCGGCCGGCCCCGAGCGCTAAACTATCGGCTTCCCTTCCGACCGATACCGGGCCCCGCGCCCGGCCCGCGCTGTTGACTCCCGCCCTGACCACCCCGCCGCTGTCGCTGTATGTGCACCTGCCCTGGTGCGTGCGCAAATGCCCCTACTGCGATTTCAACTCGCACGAAGGCCGCGGCGCGCTGCCGTTCGACGCCTACGTCGACGCCCTGATCGCCGACCTGGAACACGACCTGCCGCTGGTCTGGGGTCGCACCGTGCACAGCGTGTTCTTCGGCGGCGGCACCCCGAGCCTGTTCCCGCCGGAGTTCATCGACCGCTTCCTGCAGGGCGCCAGTGCCCGCCTGCGCTTCGCGCCGGGTTGCGAGATCACCCTGGAAACCAACCCGGGTACGGCCGAACACGGCCGCTTCGAGCTGTACAAGGCGGCCGGAGTGAACCGGTTGAGCTTCGGCATCCAGAGCTTCGACGACGGCTGCCTGAAGCGGCTGGGCCGGATCCACGACAGCGGCGAGGCCGAAGCGGCGGTCAAACTGGCCCAGGACGCCGGCTTCGACAATCTCAACCTGGACCTGATGTACGCCCTGCCCGGCCAGAGTCTGGCCATGGCCGAAGAAGACCTGCGCCGCGCGTTCGCGCTGGATCCGGCGCATATCTCGCATTACCAGCTGACCCTGGAACCCAACACCGTGTTCGCCGCGCGGCCGCCGCAAGGCATCCCCGACGAGGACGGCGCCTGGGACATCCAGGAGCACTGCCAGGCGCTGCTGGCCGAACACGGCTACGGCCAGTACGAGGTCAGCGCCTACGCCCGCCCGGGCCGGCGCTGCCAGCACAACCTGAATTACTGGCGTTACGGCGACTACCTGGGGATCGGCGCCGGCGCCCACGGCAAGCTCACCCTCGGCGCCGAGCAGGCGATCTTGCGCCGCTGGAA
The DNA here is from genome assembly GCF_036961695.1 of Pseudomonas sp. CGJS7. NCBI lineage: Bacteria > Pseudomonadati > Pseudomonadota > Gammaproteobacteria > Pseudomonadales > Pseudomonadaceae > Pseudomonas > Pseudomonas sp. CGJS7. The sequence goes on from NZ_JBAMDI010000087.1 coordinate 29,191, forward strand.
GCTCAAGCATCCGGCCCAGTACCTGGCCCAGGCCGGCAGCGCGGCGGCGATCGGCGGCGACGACCGGATCGCCCCGCAGCGGCGGCCGTTCGAATACATGCTCAATGTGTTGCGGCTGGTGGACGGCTTTTCGCTGGACTCGTTCGAGTCGTGCACGGGCCTGTCGCGCCAGTCGATCGAACCGCAGTTGCAGGCCGCCTTTAAGGCCGGCTGGCTGCAGCGCGACGGCGATGCGGTGCGTCCGACCGAACTGGGCCGGCGCTTCACCAACGACGTGGTCGCCCTGTTCTTGAACGAGTAGTTTCCGGCGGAACCGTCCACGGCCCGGAATCACGGCCCCGCCACGCCGCCGCAGCGAGACTGCCGGCTTGGCCGCTGCCCCGGCCGGGGAACGTATCTGCCATTGGCCGCCTCCCATCGGCTGCAGCCGCCGCTCCGGGGTTCCGGACTGGCCTGCGCCGGGGAGGCGTGGTTATATCTCGCGGGTCGTCAGCACCGAAATCTCATGTCCGTCACGTTCGACCCTCTGGACACCGCGCCGCGCGCCACCCTGGCCACGGCCGCCTTGCCGCGCCGAGTACGCCGCCTGCTTGAGCAGCTCTATGCGCTGGTCAGCGATGAGATGGCGCCGCAATTGGAGCGGATGCTGGCCGAGTTCGAGCAGCAGCTGTTCCGCCAGGCCGATCAGGCGCGCAATCCCGGGCTGCAGTCGGGGTATCTGGAAACGCTGCGGCTGGTGCGGTTGCGGCGGTCGGATTTGATTCCGCGGTATTTGTTGTCGCTGGAAGGGGCGTTGACTCGGTTGAGGGGTTCGGCGGGAGGGGTGTCGCGTCCGGTGACTAATGCCGCGCCTCAGTTTCGGGAGCTTCGGTTGGTCGACGACAGCGAAGTCGACGAAACCACCGTGCTGCGCGGGATCGCCAGCCGCCACGAATCGCGCGCCGGCCTGGGCCTGTTGCTGCTGGGCCAGCGTTTCGGCGTGCTCGCCGGGGCGCCGGCGTTCGACAGCGAGCGTTTGCCGGTCGGCCCGCAGCGGCTGATCCGCAGCTTCGCCGAGGCCTGCCAGCCGCTGCAGATCAGCCAGGAATCGCGGCTGGACCTGTACCGGGTGTTCGACCAACACGCGATGCTGGGCTACGCGGCCATGGTCGAATCGATGAACGCCCTGCTGGCGCGCGAAAACGTGCTGCCGAGTCTGTCGTTCGTGCCCTTGCGCGCGCGCCCGACCGCGCAGACGCCGGAACCGGCCGAGACCGTGCGCGCGTCCGCCGCGGCCGACAGCGCGGCCAAAGCCGCGCCCGCAACCACCGAATCGCGCCCGCATACCGCCTGGGCCGGTCAGTCCGGTGCCGCCGGCGCCGAGCGCGCTCCCGATTTCGCCACCTTGCAGCAGTGGCTGGCCGAACGCCGCGATCTGCTGGAGAAGCTGCGTCCGCGCGCGGCGCCGGAAACCACTGCGCAAGCGCCGGCGACGCTGCCCACCGCCGACCTGCTGCGCGCGCTGAACCGGCTCAAGGACGAAGCCAAACGCGGCCCGCAGCCGCTGCGCAAGATCGCCGACCTGCGCCAGGCGCTGATCGCCCGCGCCCGCCCCGAAGGCGACGCGTCCGCGGCGGGCGCGCTGTCGCGCGAAGACAGCGACGTGTTCGAACTGCTGGACCTGTTGTTCGACGAAATCGATCAACGCCTGCGCGGCGACGCGGTGATTTCGACCCTGCTCAACCGTTTGCAGGCGCCGCTGTTGCACACCGCGCTGCAAGACCGCTCGCTGCTGGCCGACGACGGCCATCCGGCGCTGCAATTGCTCAACTCCGTCGCTGAGGCCGGCGCGCGTTGGACGCCGACCGAAGACGTCGACCCGCAGTTGCACGAACCGCTGCGGCAGGCGGTCGATCATGTGATCGAGCACTACCGCGGCGACGCCGACGCCTTCGATTCGGCCAACCAGCGCCTGCAGGATCATCTGCAATCCCTGGCGCGCAAAGCCGAAGTGACCGAACGCCGGCACGTGGAAGCCGCGCGCGGCAAGGAAAAGCTGGAACTGGCCAAACGCCGCGCGTTCGAAGCGCTGGAAACCCACACCGCCGACCAGCGTCTGCCGCGCTTCGTGCAAACCCTGCTGAGCCAGGCCTGGGCCGACGTGCTGACCCTGACCTTGTTGCGTCACGGCGAGGAATCGGACGCGTGGAAGCGGCAACTGGACACCACCCGGCAGATCGTCGCGGCCAATCAGAACGGCCCCGCCACCGACGCGCCGCGCGGCCTGGACGCCGACATCGAGCATGCGCTGACCTTGGTCGGTTACCACGCCGACGACGCCCGCGCGATCTCGCGCCAGCTCACCGTCGGCCCGGCGCTGGCCGAGGAAGCGGCTTCGCGTACCGAACTGGCGATGAAGCTGCGCCAGCGCAGCCGCCTGGGCGAAGACAGCCCGGTCGCGCCGCGCCCGGCCCTGTCGGCGCGCGATGCGCATGAGCAGGAATGCTGGGAGCGGATCCGCGCGCTGCCGTTCGGCACCTGGTTCGAATTCGTGCAGAACCAGCAAGGCGACGCGGTGCGACGCCGGCTGTCGTGGTTCAGCCCGGTCACCGACAACGCCTTGTTCGTCAATCAGCGCGGCCAGCGCGTGGGCGAGCAATCGCTGGACAGCCTGGCGCGGATGATGGCGCGCGGCCAGGCGCGGGTGGTCGAGCACGAACGCCACCGCCTGGTCGACCGCGCCTGGCATGCGGCCCTGGACGTGCTGCGCGGCTTCGGCGGCGCGCGCCAGGGCGGCGCCGGAGCGTCGGGATGAACGAGGAATTCCGCCGCACCCGCCGGCGCCGCATCGTCGAAACGGTGCAGGTGGTCGACACCATGACCGAGACCGTCATCGGCCACCTGGGCAATCTGTCCGAGAGCGGCCTGATGCTGATCGCCAGCGCGCCGCTGGTCGACGACGCCTTGTATCAACTGCGTTTCCACTTGCGCGACGCGCCCCAGCACAGCTCGCCGATCGAAGTCGGCGCGCATCTGCTGTGGCAGGATCGCGCCAGCGTGCCCGGGCAGAACTGGACCGGTTTTCGCTTCATCGCGATGCCCGAGGATGGGATGTTGCAGTTGCGGCAGTGGCTGGATTCGCCGGAAGCCAATCGCGAATAACCCGCTGTTCCCTTCTCCCGCTCGCGGCGACCGAAGGGAGTGCAAGGCTGAGAAGGTGCCCGACAGGGCGGATGAGGGCGTGCGAATCCTGACTGGCGGCGCGAACGGCTACCCCGCGCGCCCTCACCCCAACCCCTCTCCCGCGTCGCGGGAGAGGGGCTTCATCAGCAAATCCCCCGCCCGCGCAATCCGGCAAAATAGCCCGGTCACCCCCAGGCCCGCCCGCATGAACGCTCCCGCCCGCAACGCCGCCCCCTCCGCCGCTGCCGCGATCGACGCGCTGTACGCGCAGCACATCGCCGAACTGCATCGCCGCACCGAGCAGGCCCTGGCGCGCGCCGGCTTCGATCATCTGGTCGTGCCCAGCGGCAGCCTGCATTACCAAGTCTTCGACGACCGCGACTACCCCTACGCGGTCAACCCGCAGTTCAAGGCCTGGGTGCCGCTGACCCGCAACCCGGGCAGCTGGCTGGTCGCCACGCCCGGACAAAAACCCAAGCTGATCTACCTGCAGCCCTTCGACTACTGGCACGTGGTGCCGCAGGCGCCGAACGGCTGGTGGGTCGAACACTTCGACGTGATCGTGATCCGCAAGCCGGAAGAAGCGCTCGCGCACCTGCCCAAGGACGCCGCGCGCTGCGCGATCCTCGGCGAGCCGCAGAGCGCGCTGGGCGATTTCGTCCCCAACAATCCGCAGCCGGTCATCGATTACCTGGAATACCACCGCGCCTTCAAGACGCCCTACGAAGTGGCGATGATGCGCGAGGCCACCCGCATCGGCGTGCGCGCGCACCGCGCCGCCGAAGCTGCGTTCCGCGCCGGCGCCAGTGAGTTCGACATCCACCTGGCCTACTGCGCCGCCGCGCGCCAGGACTGCAACGAACTGCCGTACGGCAACATCGTCGCGCTGAACCAGAACGGCGCGGTGCTGCACTACATGGAACTCGGCCGCGAAGCGCCGGCGCAATCGCGCAGCTTTCTGATCGACGCCGGCGCCAGCCATCACGGCTACGCCTGCGACATCACCCGCACCTACGCCGCCGACCGCGCCGGCGAATTCCAGGCGCTGATCGATGCGGTCGATGCCGCGCAACGCGCGATGTGCGATCAGGTCCGCGTCGGCACCGACTACAAGCGCATCCATCTCGACGCGCATCTGGCCTTGGCCGGCATCTTGAAAGAGTTCGGGGTGCTGAAGATCTCGCCCGAAGCGGCGGTGGAGAACGGCGTCAGCGGCGTGTTCTTCCCGCATGGCATCGGCCACGGCATCGGTCTGCAGGTGCACGAAGTCGCCGGCTTCGCCGCCTCCGACCGCGGCGGACGGATCGATAAACCCGCCGGCCACCCGTACCTGCGCCTGACCCGGGTGCTGGAGCCGGGCATGGCGGTGACGATCGAACCGGGCCTGTATTTCGTCGATCTGCTGCTGGATGGTTTGCGCCAGGGCGAACACGCGGGCAGCGTGGATTGGAGCCGGATCGAGCAGTTCCGCCCGTTCGGCGGCATCCGCATCGAGGACGACGTGGTCTGCACCGAGGCCGCGCCGATCAATCTGACCCGCGATGAATTCGCCGCCGTCTGACCCGCGCGTGCGCCGGGTCCTGTTCGTGTGCAGCCAGAACAAGCTGCGCAGCCCCACCGCCGAGCAGGTGTTCGCCGGGCGCGACGATCTGGAAGTCGCCTCGGCCGGTTTGAATCACGACGCCGAGCAGCCGCTCGGCGCCGAGTTGGTGGAATGGGCCGAGGTGATCTTCGTCATGGAACCGGCCCAGCGCAGCAAGTTGCAGCACAAGTTCAAGCCGCAGCTGCGCGATACGCGGGTGATCTGCCTGGATATTCCCGACGACTACGATTACATGGCGCCGGCGCTGGTGGAGTTGCTGCGGACGCGGGTGCCCAAGCACCTGTGATCCGGGCGCGAACCGTCGCGGCGCGAAGACTCATCACCGGAGCCATCGCATGACCGATGCACTCGATCCGTTCCAGCAAGTGTTGCAAGCCTACGCGGCCGCGGTACTGGCCAAGGACGTAGAGGCGTTCGTCGCGCTCTACGACGACGACGTGCATGTGTTCGATATGTGGAGCGACTGGTCGCTGCGGGGCATCGAGCCTTGGCGGGCGATGGCGAGCGATTGGTTCGCCTCGCTTGGCGATGAGCGGGTGGTGGTCGAGATCGATCGGGCGCAGTCGGTCGGCGGCGGCGATGTCGTGTTTGGCCATGCGTTCTTGCGTTACACCGCGTTCGCTGCGTCGGGCGAGCGGCTGCGGTCGCTGGACAATCGGATCAGCGTGGGGATGGTTCGGCGCGATGGGCGGTGGAAGATCGCGCATGAGCATACGTCGGCGCCGATCGATCATGCGGGGGCGAAGGCTATCCTTCAGCGTGGGAATACGGGCTCGACGATATAAAGAGCCGCTTTCGCTTTTCCCTTCTCCCGCTTGCGGCGACCGAAGGGAGTGCAAGGCTGAGAAGGTGCCCGACAGGGCGGATGAGGGCGCGCGAAAACTTAGTTTCGACGCTAGCAGCTACTCCGCGCGCCCTCACCCCAACCCCTCTCCCGCAAAGCGGGAGAGGGGCTAAAAGCAGCGGGATCGGAGAGGTAAGGCGACCTTGTCCGATTCCGGCGAGCACCTCACAGCAACGCTCACTAGCCTGAAGCCACCTCGCCAGGAGTGCTTCCATGAGCCGGACCGCCGCCTTCGCAACATCTTGCCTACTCTCCATCCCACTCGCCGCCACCGCCGCACAACCCGACGACATCGCCGAACTCCAGGCCCTCGACATCCGTTACCAAGCCGCGGTCAAAGCCAACGACGCGGCAACGATGGCGAGCATCCTCCACGACGACTTCGCCCTCATCAGCGGCCGCGGCCAAGTCGCCGACAAAGCCGCGCTGCTGAAAGAAGCGCGCGAAGCGCAAACCGTCTACGAACGACAAGACGCCAGCGAACGCAGCGTGCGCGTGTGGGGCGACACCGGCGTGGTGACCGCCAAGCTGTGGCTGAAAGGCCGCAGCAACGGCCAAGCCTTCGACTATCGGCTCTGGTACAGCGACACCTACGCCCGCACCGCGCACGGCTGGCGTTACGTGCTCGGGCAAGCCTCGCTGCGCCTGCCCGACACGCCGTAAGCGGCGGCGCGCTTACCAGACCTTGAAGACGCGCCCACTCTGAATCCCCTCAACGCTCTGCTTATACGCCAGCGCCGCGCTCGCGGCGGTCACCGGCACGAAACCGGGGAAGAACGCGCCGTAGTCGTCCCACGATTCGGTCAGCACGCTCGGGCTGACCGCGTTGATGCGCAGGTCGCGCTTGAACTCGAGCGCCGCGCCCTGGACGAAGCCCTCGATCGCGCGATTGACCGCGCTGGCGTTGGCGCCGGCGCGGATCGGTTCTTCCGAGACGATGCCGGTGGTCAGGGTGATCGAGCCGCCGTCGTTGAGGTGGTGCTGGCCGAGCAGGGCCAAACGCACCTGACCGAGCAGTTTGTCGTTCAAGCCGACCGAGAAATCGGCCGGGCGCATCGATTCCAGCGGGCCGAAGTGGAGCACACCGGCGGCGGAGACGATCGCGTCGAGCTTGCCGGTCTTGGCGAACAAGGCCTCGACGCTGGCGTCGTCGGTGATGTCGACCGGGTAGTCGGCGCTGCTGCGGCCGGCGGCGAGGATGTCGTGGTGCTTCAAGGTCTCGGCGATGGCGCGGCCGAGGGTGCCGCTGGCGCCTACGAGCAGGATTTTCATGGCTAAGGTCCGGTTGGGAAGTCAGGCGCTCAGTCTGCGCGCGGCGGCGTGCACGGTGAATGCGCTAGGATTTCGCGCTCCCCTAACCCTGGGTTAGCCCACGTGGACAAGTTGCGCAGCATGGCGGTGTTCGTCGCGGTGGCCGACACCGGCAGTTTCGCCGCCGCGGCCCAGGCGCAGCAGTTGTCGGCGGTGATGGTCGGCAAGCACATCCGCCAGTTGGAAGAACATCTGGGCGCGCGCCTGTTCCAGCGCGATACCCGCAAGCAACACCTGACCGAGGTCGGCGCCGCGTTTTTGCAAGAGGCGCGGCAAGTGCTGGAGCACGTCCGCCGCGCCGACAGCGTGGCCGAGCGCCTGCGCGACGATTCGCGTCCCAGCGGCCGGCTGCGGGTGACCGCGCCGTTCACCCTGGGCGGCGCCGCGATCGCGCCGGTGGTGACCGGGTTCCTGCGCGCCTACCCCGAAGTGTCGGTGGATCTGGTGCTGGCCGATCGCATGTCCGATCTGATCGCCGAAGCCTTCGATGCGGCGATCCGGATCGGGCCGCTGTCGGATTCAGATCATCTGATCGCGCGGCCGTTGCGGCCGTACCGGATGATCGTGTGCGCCTCGCCCGAGTACCTGCGCGAGCGCGGCACGCCCACCCATCCGCGCGAACTGGTCGATCACAGTTGCCTCAGCCACCTGCTGTGGAACCGCGACGCGGGTTGGCGCTTCGACAGCCTCGGCAGCGATCCGCTGCAGGTCAGCGGCCGGTTCGCCTCCAATCACGGCGAAGCGCTGCGGCGCGCGGCGCTGGACGGGTGCGGGATCGTGCTGCAGCCGGAGGTGTTGCTGGCGCAGGACATCGCCGATGGTCGGCTGGTGCGTTTGTTCGAGGACGATCTACCGCCGCCGCGGCCGGTGCATCTGTTGTATCCGCGCGATCGGCAGCCTTTGCCGAAGCTGAGCCGCTTCATCGAGTACGTGTTGGAGCGCTTGGGCCAGCAGTAAGCGACGGCAATCGTCCGCCAGCGCCACTGTTCCCCCCTTTGAAAAAGGGGGGTTAGGGGGGATTTGCTGTTGCTGTTGCCGTCGCTCCAACGCAAAGGCGAAAAGCAAAAGCAAATCCCCCCTAGCCCCCCTTTTTCAAAGGGGGGAACTTTTCAAAGGGGGGAACTGTTGGCTAGCGACTCATCGCAGCCTCAAGCCGCGCGCCGCTGCCCCATCAACTCTTCGATCTCATCGGCGCTACGCGCCAACGCCGCGGTCAACACCTCGTGGCCGTCCTTGGTGATCGCCACATCGTCCTCGGTACGAATACCGATACCGCGCCACTTCGGATCGACCGTAGTGTCGTCGGCGGACACATACAGCCCCGGCTCGATGGTGAACACCATGCCCGGCTCCAGCAGCCGCGACTCGCCGTCGATCCGATACTCGCCGACGTCGTGCACGTCCATGCCCAGCCAGTGGCCGGTCTTGTGCCGATAAAAGCGCTTGTACTCGCCATCGGCGAGATTGCGCTCCAACTTGCCCTTCAACAAACCCAAACGCAGCAAGCCTTCGGTCAGCGTGCGCACCGCAGCCAGATGCCCGGCCTCGTAAGCCACGCCCGGCCGCGCCTGCGCCAACGCCGCGGCCTGCGCGGCGCCGACCAGATCGTGCAGCGCGCGCTGTTCGGCGCTGAAGCGGCCGTTGACCGGGAAAGTGCGGGTGATGTCGGCGGCGTAGCCGCGGTACTCGGCGCCGGCGTCGATCAGGACCAGATCGCCGTCGCGCGAGGCCGCGCGGTTGGCGCGGTAATGCAGCACGCAGGCGTTGGCGCCGGCGCCGACGATGCTGCCGTAGGCCGGTTCGGCGTCGAAACGGCGGAACACCGCTTCGATCTCGGCCTGCAGCTCGTATTCGCGCACGCCCGGCCGCGCCGCGCGCATCGCCGCTTCGTGGGCCAGCATGCTGATGTCGGCGGCGCGCTGCATCAAGCGCAGTTCGTCGCGATCCTTGAACAAGCGCAGCTCATCGAGCAGATGGCCCAGCTCCAGGAACTCGTGCGGCGGCTGCGCGCCTTGCCGCACCATCGCCCGCACCCGGTTGAGCCAGCCGATCAGCTTGAGGTCGAACTCGGCGTCGCGGCCGAAGTGGTAGTACACCCGGGTACGGCCTTCCAGCAGGCCCGGCAGGATGTCGTCCAGGTCGGTGATCGGATACGCATCGTCCAGACCGAACGCCTCGACCGCGCCTTCCGGCCCGTAGCGCGGCCCGTCCCAGGCCTCGCGTTCGGCGTCGCGCTCGCGGCAGAACAGCAAGGTTTCGCCGTGGGCGCGGCCGGGCACCAGCACCAGCACCGCATCGGGTTCGGGGAAGCCGGTGAGGTAACTCAGGTCCGAGTCCTGGCGGAACGGGTAATGCGTGTCGCGGCTGCGGATCAGTTCGTGCGCCGAGGGCACCACCACGATCGCGTCGGGGCCGGCCATCTCCATCAGTTGCTTGCGCCGGCGCGCGTGCGCCTTGGCCGGGATCGTCAGCGCCGTGTGCACGTCAGTTCAACCGTTGCCGGTGCTGCGCGGCCAGGGCGACGTCGCCGTGCAGGCCCAGCGCGGCGATGCGCACGAATTCTTCCAGTTCGGTCAGCGCTTCTTCGTCTTCCTCATCGCCTTCGTCCTGCGGCGCGGTGGCGGCGAACTTGGCCAGGTCGGTCAGCGCCTCGCGGCTTTCCTCGGACAGATTGGGCGCCGCGCCCGCAGCCAGGCCGAAGCCGCCGAGGAAGCCGCGGCACCAGTCGAACAAGGCGCCGCTGCGCTCGGTCAACGAGGCCTCGGCGTCGGGCAGCAACAGCTCGAAGCCGTATTCCGGATCGACCATCTGCGCGGCCGAGGCCAGGCGCAGGCGATCGAGCGCGCCGTTGGCAGCCGGGGTGGCGATGGCGGCATCGACCAGCACCCGCGCCGGCCATTCGCGCAACGACGCGCCGCCGCCGGCGAGCCAGCCGCACAGGGCGCCGTGCAATTCGGAAGCGGAAGTGCCGAGCGAGAGGCTGCGGCTCTCGGCGTCGACTTCGGACAACAGGGGCAATTGGGTCGCGGCCACAGGCATGCAATCGGAGGGGATGCGGCAGTTTAGCAATGCCCGGCGCGCATGGCGCCGGCGCCGGCGGCCGATGCGCGGCGCGCGCTCGAATCGGCGACTTGCGCACGGCCGCGCGCCGCGATCCGCGCAGCGGCGCAAGCTTCGCCGCCGCGATCCTCACGCGCCCTACACATGCCCTCGACCCCGCGTGTCCGGGTGCTCGCATCCTCGCGCGGCCGCCGCGAAGATGCGCCTCGGTGCTTGTTGCCGCCATGAACGCCTGCCTACACTGCGTCCCTTGCGCCTCACGCCTCGGTGTCCGTGCGTCACTTCTCCCCCACCCGCCTGTTGAACCTCGCCCTGGTCGCTGCGCTGTGTTGCGCAGCGGCGATCTCGCAGCGTGCCGCGGCGGCGACCCGCGATTTCTATTTCACCCGCCTGGGCAGCGAGGTCGGGCTCAATCAGAACTCGGTCACCGCCTTCATCCAGGACGCGCACGGCTTTGTCTGGGTCGGCACCCAGGGCGGCCTGCACCGCTACGACGGCCAGCGCTACACCGCCTACCGCCACGACCCGCGCGACCCGGCCAGCCTGCCCGACAGTTACGTCACCGCGCTGGCCCTGGATGAGCAGCGCGCGCTGTGGATCGGCACCCATTCGGAGTATTTGGCGCGGCTGGATCTGTCCAGCGGCAGCATCCACCGCTACAGCCCGCCCGATTCGCAGACCGGGCGCCAGATCGTCGCCCTGCTGCCCTGGCGCGATCAGTTGCTGATCGGCACCGTCGCCGGCCTGGAACGGCTCGACCCGCAGACCGGCGCGCGCGAAATGCTGCTGCCGCTGCCCGGCGAAGCCAGCCGCCAGGCGCCCTGGCAGGGCTTGGCCCAAGGTAAGGACGGCACCGCCTGGTTCGCCAGCGCCGCCGGCCTGCATCGGATTCTCGCCAACGGCCGGATCGAACGGGTCGGCGCGCCGATCCCGCTGCGCAGCGTGATGATCGATCACCGCGGCCGGCTGTGGGCCGGCGCGGTCGATGGCCTGTACCGGCTCGACGGCCGCACCGGCGCGATCAGCAAGGTCGAGAACGACGCGCTGGCCTCGCTGCGCAACGCCAGCACCATCGTCGAAGCGCCGGACCACCGGATCTGGGTGTCCGGCTACGACAACGGCCTGTACCGCCACGACCCCGACACCGGCCGCACCCAGCGGGTGAATTCGCAGCCCGGCGTCGACGCGAGCTTGCCCGAGGACACCGTCGATGCGCTGATGATCGACCAGGGCGGCCTGCTCTGGATCGGCGGCCAATACCGCGGCGTGGCGGTCGCCGACCCGCGCGGCACCCGTTTCAGTTACGTGCTCGATCTCAACGACGTGCGCGGCGTCGGCGGCGCGGCCGGCGCCGCCTCCGACGCCAGCGTGCGCGCCCTGGCCCAGGACGACAGCGGCGCGATCTGGATCGGCACCGACAACGCCCACCTGCGCCGCTACGACCTGTCCAGCGACCAGTTCCAGGACATGACCGCGTTGCTGCCCACCGGCACCGACCTGCACCGGATCGCGGCGATCGCGCGCGAACCCGAAGCGCCGTTCGCCTCGCCGGCCGCGCCGGGCGAAGCGCAACCGGCATACAAGCCCGCGCCGGGCCGGTTGTGGATGGCCACCGACGCCGGCCTGCTGCGGATGGAACCGGGCACCGGCAAAATCGAAACCATCGACCTGCGCGGCTACCGCGATTCGGCTCTGCGCTCGCTGCGTTTCGCCCGCGACGGCAGCCTGTGGCTGGGCGGCCAGGACATCGGCGCGCTGCACTACCTGCCCGAGTCCGGAGTGCTGGTGCGCTACGCCTACCGCGAAGGCGATCCCAAGGGGCTGAGCCACCCGCGGGTCAACGCCATCTTGGAAGACCGCAAGGGCCGGATCTGGTTCGGCACCGGCGACGGCCTGGACCTGCTCGATCCCGACACCGGCTATCTGCGCCATTACCGTCACGTCACCGACGAAGCCGACAGCCTGCCCGGCAACTTCGTGCGTTCGCTGCACCAATCGGCCGACGGCGCGATCTGGATCGGCACCCAGGCCGGCCTGAGCCGGGTGATCGAATTCGGCGACGGCCGCATCCGCTTCGAACACCCGCTGGCCGAAGTGCTCAGCGACCACGCCGTGCCGGTGGTGTACTCCATTGCCGAACGCCCCGCCGGGCGGCTGTGGCTGGGCACCGACGCCGGCATCATGCGCTTCGACACCGGCGCCTCGCTGCTGCGCCGCTACGGTTTGGCCGACGGCCTGCAGGACCTGGAATTCAACACCGGCGCGGTGACCCCGCTGGCCGACGGCCGGCTCGCCTTCGGCGGCGTGCGCGGGCTGAATCTGTTCGACCCCGAACGCATCTTCGATTCGCGCTACACCCCGCCGGTGCGCCTGCTCGGCGCCTGGATCGGCTCGGAAACCAGCAGCGGCTCCAGCGTGCCGTGGCAGTCGTCCAAGCTGGAAGTGCCCAACGGCGCCGGCATCCTGCGCCTGCGCATCGGCGCGCTGGATTTCGCTCCCAACAACGGCATCCGTTACCGCTATCGCATGGACGGGTTCGACCGCGACTGGATCGACAACGGCCCGCGCCAGGACATCACCTACACCCGCATGCCGCCGGGGCATTACCTGTTCCGCGCCCAGTCGACCAACCGCGACGGCGTGTGGAACACCCAGGAACTGCGCATCCCGGTCAGCGTCGAACCGCCGCTGTGGCGGCATCCGCTGGCGATCGCCGCCGCGGCGCTGGCCGCGTTGGTGTTGCTGCTGAGCTTCAGCTGGCGCTGGCACCGCGCGCGCCAACGCGAGCGCGGCTACTTCACCCAGATCCGCGAACGCGAAGAGCGCCTGAAACTGGCGCTGTGGGCCTCCGGCGAGCAGTTCTGGGACTACGACCTGCAACGGCGCGAACTGCACCGCATGCGCGTGGACGATCACACCGCCTCGCCGGAAATCGGCGTGCGCGCCGACATCGCCGACGATCACGAGATCCATCCCGACGACCTGCCGCGGGTCACCGAACTGCTGCGCAAGCATTTGCACGGCGACGCCGCGCTGTTCCTGTCCGAGCACCGGATGCGCACGCCGCGCGGCGACTGGGGCTGGGTCCGCGCGCGCGGCCGGGTGGTCGAACGCGACGGCGAAGGCCGTCCGGTGCGGGTCGCCGGCACCGGCCGCGACGTCACCGCGGTGCGCAGCGCCGAACGCGAACGGCGCATCTCCAGCGAAGTGCTGCGCTCGATGGCCGAAGCGGTGGCGGTGTTCGACCGCGACTTCGTGTTCGTCTCGATCAACCCCGCGTTCTCGCGCATGACCGGTTATCCGGAGAACGAAGTCATCGGCCAGACCACCGGCCTGCTCGACAGCCGCCAGCACGATCCGGAGTTCTACTCGGACATGCGCGACGAACTGCAGCGCAGCGGCCGCTGGTCGGGCGAAATCTGGCAGCAGCGCAAGGACGGCAACGAGTTCCTGTGCTGGCTGCAGGCCTCGATCGTGCTCGACAGCAGCGGCCAGCGCGGCCACTACGTCGCCGTGCTCACCGACATCACCGACCAGAAGCGCGCCGAACAGGAACTGCGCTACCTGGCCAATTACGACACCCTGACCAGCCTGCCCAACCGCACCCTGCTGTCGGAGCGGCTGTCGCGGGCGATCGTGCGCGCGCGCCGCCACGGCCACCGCATCGCCCTGCTGTTCCTGGATCTGGACCGGTTCAAGGACATCAACGACTCGCTCGGCCACGCCGCCGGCGACCGCATCCTGCGCGCCGCCGCGGTGCGCCTGCAGGAAACCGTCGGCGCCGAGCACACCGTCGCCCGCCTGGGCGGCGACGAGTTCACCGTGGTGCTGGAAAACCTGGAAACCCCGGAGCAAGCCGAGGACGTGGCGCGACGGCTGATCAAGGCCTTCGAAGCGCCGCTGGATTTCGACCAGCGCCACGATGTGGCGATCTCGCCCTCGATCGGCATCAGCGTCTACCCCGATCACGCCCAGGTGCCGACCGACCTGCTCAAGCACGCCGACACCGCGATGTACCAGGCCAAGGCCGCCGGCCGGCGCACCTTCATGCGCTACACCGAAGCGATGGACGTGGAGATCCGCCAACGCGCGACCATCTCGGCGGCCTTGCGCAAAGTGCTCGACCGCAACGAGCTGCGGCTGGTGTTCCAGCCGCGGCTGTCGCTGCCCGAAGCGCGCATCACCGGCGTGGAAGCGCTGCTGCGCTGGCACAGCGCCGAGTACGGCAACATCCCGCCGTCGGAATTCATTCCGCTGGCCGAGGAAAGCGGGCTGATCCTGGAAATCGGCGAATGGGCCATGCGCGAGGCCTGCCACCGCCTGCGCCAGTGGCGCCAGCAGGGGCTGGAACAACTGTCGATCTCGGTCAACGTCTCGGCGATCCAACTGCTGCGCGGCGATCTGCCCAAGATGGTCGCGCGCGCCCTCAGCGAAAGCGGCATCCCGCCGTGGCGGCTGGAACTGGAACTGACCGAAAGCGTGGTCATGTCCAATGCCGCGCACACCTCCAACACGATGCAGGCGCTGCGCGAGCTCGGGGTGGCGCTGGCGGTGGACGACTTCGGCACCGGTTATTCGTCGCTGGCCTATCTCAAGCGCCTGCCGATCAACACGCTGAAGATCGACAAGGAATTCATCGGCGATCTGACCCGCGACCCCGACGACGCGGCGATCACCACCACCGTCATCGCCATGGCCCACTCGCTGGGTCTGAACGTGGTCGCCGAAGGCGTGGAGCTGGAAGAGCAGATGGAATTCCTGCTCGACAAGAAGTGCGACGAGATCCAGGGCTACTGGCTGGCGCGGCCGTTGGAGGCCGACGACTGTCTGGCCTTCATCCAGCAATGGCGCCCCTCGCCGAGCATGTTGGCGGCGCTGGCGGCGCGCGAATCGGCGGCCAAGACCACCAGCCACGTGAGATGAATGCGGGTGCGAACCTGCTGCCGCGGCAGCGGCGCGCCGCCGAGCGCGGCGGGTCGAGCGGGAAAACGCCCGAACGCGCTTGAGCCGATCTCGACCGGTGCAGGCCCGCCGGGCCGACACCGCCGCCGCGGTTCGTGACCCGCCCCCAACAAGGCCCGCGCCCGCCTTGACCGCCCCCGCCCCGGCCTGCCATCGTGCCGGGATGGACCGCGCCGAACTCATCGCCGAACTGCAGTCGCTGCTCACCCGCGTCGACGACCTCGGCGACCGCGTGCGCAAGCTCAGCGAAGAAAACCGCAGCCTGCGCCAACAGCAAGAACAACTGGTCGGCGAACGCTCGGCGCTGCTGGCCAAGAACGAGCAAGCGCGCACCCGGGTCGAGGCGATGATCGCCCGGCTGAAGTCGCTGGAACAACACACGTGAAACCGGCCCCGGCCCTCCCCGCAATCGCCATGAGCCTGCCTGTATGAGTACGACGAGCGAAGCCGTCAGCATCCGCCTGCTCGACCGCGAGTACACCGTGGGCTGCGAGCCCAACGAACGCGACGACCTGCTCGCCGCCGCGCGCATGCTCGACAGCAAGATGCGCGAAATCCGCGGCAGCAACCGCATGGCCGCGCTGGACCGCGTCGCGGTGCTGGCCGCGCTCAATTTCGCCCACGAACTGCAGCAACTGCGCGGCGAAGGCGACGGCCGCGACCGCGAACTCGCGCGCACCCTCGATGAGCTGCACCGCAAGCTCGACAGTCTGTTCGACGCGGCGATTCGCTGAAACGGCAGGACTCGCTGCGCGCGCAACGCCCGCAATCCGCCGGCGTTGCGACGCAACGCGACCCGCGTCACGCCGAGCCCCATTCATCGCCGATCAAGCGCATGAACCGCAACGCAGCATCGCCGACGAGCGGATTCGCCTGACCTGCGCCGCGCGCTATACTGCGCGCACGTCCTCTGCTGTGCGCGACGGCGTGCGCAAACATTCGCCTTGTCCCTTAATGACGACACCGGGGGCGCGCCGGAAACCTGGAGTGCAAGTCCGCCTCGCAGCGGGAAGCCCGAAGGTCTCCAAGCGTTCCCACTTGAACCCCGGGTTCAAGGTCGTTTCGCAAGCATCGCCATTGGCGGAGGACTACTTATCCCGGAACGGGCGCGACGCCACCGTCAGTGGCATCGCGCCCGTTTCCTTATGCCCGCGCTTTGCGCGCCGCCCGGATCCCCCGATCGCATGACGGACGACCGCTCGACCCTGCGCCGCAGCCTGCGCGCCCAACGCCGCGCACTGCCCGCCGCCGCCCGCATCGGCGGCGCCGAAGCGCTGGCCGCGCACCTGCTGGCCCTGCCGTTCGCGCCGCAATCGGGCTATGTCGCCGGTTACTGGGCGATGGACGGCGAAATCGCCCTGCATGCCTGGCAACTGCGCCTGCCCAAGAACTGCGTGTACTGCCTGCCGGTGCTGCACCAGGACCAGACCCTGCGCTTCGCCCCATGGCGGCCGGGCGACGCGCTGGCGCCGAACCGCTACGGCATCCCCGAGCCGGCCCTGGCCGAAAGCTCGCTGCTGCGGCCCGAGGACATGAGCCTGATCGTGGTGCCGCTGGTCGGTTTCGACCACCGCGGCCACCGCCTGGGCATGGGCGGCGGCTGGTACGACCGCAGCCTGGCCTTCCGCCAGCGCAGCCCGGCCCCGCCCTGGCTGACCGGCGTCGCGTTCGAGCTGCAACGCCTGGAACGCCTGGACGCGGCGGACTGGGACGTCGCCCTGGACGCGGTCTGCACCGAGTCCGGCATCCTGGACTGCCGCTCCGCGCTATACGCTTGACCTTCCCCCCGACGCGGCGCCGCCGCGTCCGAAACCGAGCTGCCCCGCATGACCGCACGCCGCCGCTACTGGCTGATGAAATCCGAACCGGACACTTTCTCCATCGACGACCTCGAACGCGTCCGCGTCGAGCCCTGGAACGGCGTGCGCAACTACCAGGCGCGCAATTACATGCGCGACGGCATGAAGGTCGGCGACGGAGTGTTGTTCTATCACTCCAACACCGCGGTTCCCGGCATCGTCGGCCTGGCCACCATCGCCGCCGAGGCCTACCCGGACCCGACCCAGTTCGATCCCAAGTCCGACTACCACGACCCCAAGAGCACCCGCGAAGACCCACGCTGGCTGCTGGTGGACGTGGCCTTCGAGCGCAAGTTCAAGCGCACCGTGTCGCTGGACGAAATCAAGGCCCGCGCCGACCAGCTCGGCGAAGATTTCGCCCTCACCCGCCGCGGCAACCGGCTTTCGGTGCTGCCGGTGTCGGCGGCGCAGTGGAAGCTGCTGTTGTCGATGGAATGAAGCGGGGATCGGCAATCGGGGTTTCGCAAGAACGCCCGATCCGCCGTCCGCGTCGTCGCGCCGAGCCACCGTTGTCTTTTGCCTATCCTTAATCGCGAACCCCGAATCCCAATGTCCGAATCCAAACGCCTGGCCGGCGAAAAAGCCATCGACTACATCGAAGACGGCATGATCGTCGGCGTAGGCACCGGTTCCACCGTCGCGTTCTTCATCGAAGCGCTCGGCCGCCACAAGGAACGCATCAAGGGCGCGGTCTCCAGCTCCGAACAGAGCACCGCGCGCTTGAAGGCGCTGGGCATCGAAGTGCTGGACCTCAACGCCACCGGCCCGCTGGCGCTGTACGTCGACGGCGCCGATGAATGCGATCCGCACAAGCGCCTGATCAAGGGCGGCGGCGCCGCGCTCACCCGCGAGAAGATCATCGCCGAGGCCAGCGCCAAGTTCGTCTGCATCGTCGATCCGGCCAAGCGCGTGGACGTATTGGGCAAGTTCCCGCTGCCGGTGGAAGTGGTGCCGATGGCGCGCAGCATGGTCGCGCGCGAGATCCTGGCGATGACCCGCGGCCAGCCGGTCTGGCGCCAGGACGCCAACGGCAACGGCGTGGTCACCGACAACGGCAACGCCATTCTCGACATCCACAACCTGGCCATCGTCGACCCGGTGGCGATGGAATCGGCGATCAACCAGATCCCCGGCGTGGTCAGCGTCGGCCTGTTCGCGCGCCGCCCGGCCGACGTGGTCATCGTCGGCGGCGAGCCGCCGTTGGTGCTGTAAAGCCACGGCTATCGGGCCGGTCGCGACCACCGCGCCGGC
>NZ_JBAMDI010000088.1:0-47212 GCF_036961695.1 Pseudomonas sp. CGJS7
GATCGCGTTGCGCGATCACGGGCGATCCAAAAAAATGTGACGCCGTTCCGGCTGCACTGTCATCGAGTTCTTGCTAGTCTCCCAGAGCCACGGTACGTGGCCGTATGTCGCAGGGCGCTACGGCTTGGGGAAGTTCCGCGCGCTTCGCAACACCTCCCGCCGATCGGCGGGCCTCGGGGAAAGCCCGCCAGGTGCTCAGGAGGAGTCCACAGATGTCAGAGGCAGTGACGCAGCAGGTATTCGAAGATCCGGCGGTCGCCGAATTGGCCGAGGCCGTGGCCGCGGGCGATGCGGCGCGGATTCGCCGTCTGGCCGCGGGCGTGGCGTTGTCCGCGCGCGGCGACAAGAACGTGACTCTGCTCGAATGGGCGGTGTTCAACCAAAGCAACGAAGGATTGAGCGCGCTGCTCGAACTCGGCGCCGATCCGGCCTGGCCCGGCGTGGACGGCAGCACCGTCGTGCATCTGGCGGCGATGGCCAACGATCCGATTTACCTGGACACCTTGCTCGCCCACGGCGCCGATCCGGACACGCCGCATTCGGTCACCGCCGCCACGCCGCTGAGCGCGGCGTTGATGGGCGAGCGGCCGGTGCAGTTCAAGCGCTTGCTCGCCGCCGGCGCCGATCCCGGACGCGCCGACCGCATGGGCAATACCGCGCTGCATGTCGCCGGCAAGATCAATCAACCCGATCGCGCGCTGGAACTGCTGCAGGCCGGCGCCCGCGCCGATGCGCGCAATGCGCAGAACCTGACCTTCCAGCGCTACGCCTTCATGACGCCGCCGAGCTTGCTCGACGCGCGCACCCGCGCCGACCGCGAAACCCTGGTCGCATGGATGCGCGAACGCGGCATCGAGCTGGAACGCGGCTAGACGCGCGCACTCGGTTACCACATTCGGAACGACGGCATACCAAGGAATTCAGGGAGACCGCAGCATGAGCCAGCCCACCCCGACCGCCGCAGGCGAGGCGCCGCAGTCCTTCGCCGATCAGGTGAGCGGTCTGCAGGCCAAGCCGATCGACAAGACGCTGTCGCGGCTGATGGACGATCTCTACGATCAGGGCCCCGGCGTCGACGGCTTCAAACCCTTGAGCGACGAACAACTGCGCGGCGTCGGCATCGATCCGGCCGGTTTGCAGAACAGCGACTCGGGTTTTCTGGCGCGTATCTACGGCGACGAACACGGCCACTACGTACTGGCGTTTTCGGGCACCGACGAAGGCAAGGACTGGCTGAGCAATTTCCGCCAGGGCCTGGGGTTCGAGGACGCGCAATACAATCAGGCGCTGGCCCTGGCGCGCGAAGCGCGGGTGGCGTTCGGCGATGAAGTGGTGATCACCGGCCATTCGCTCGGCGGCGGTCTGGCCGGTCTGGCTTCGATCGGCAGCGGCATTCCCGCGGTGACCTTCAACGCTTCGGGCGTGCACGACAAGACCCTGGAGCGCGTCGGCATCGATGCCGATGCGGCCAAGCAGGAAGTCGCGCATAACGGCCAGATCCGCCGTTACGCGGTCAAGAACGAGATCCTCACCGATCTGCAAGAGCACAGCATTCCGCTGAAGTGGGCGATGCCCGATGCGGTCGGGCACAAGATCGAACTGCCCGATCCGGATCCGCAAACCTTCTTCCAGCGTTTGATTCCCGGTAACGGCATCAAGCACGGCATCGACATCCATTACATCGAAGCGGTGATCAAGGCGCAGGAGCAGGCGATGCCGGGCCCGTCGGGGCACGATGCCGGCCGAGCGAACGGGGCCGGAGATACGTCGCGGCGCGAGGTCGGGTCGGTGGATGCGGGTCTGGCCGATCCGGGCCATCCCGGCCATGCGCTGTACGATCAAGCGCTGCGCGGCCTGCGCGGATTGCAACCGGGCGCGTTGGAATTCCGCGGCGAGCAGGGCTATCGCGATGCCGCCACGAATGCGGCGTTCGACGCCAACGCGCACGGATTCAAGCAGATCGATCACGTCATCGCCGGCCGCGATGGCGGCGGCTTCTTCCTGGTCCAGGGCGGTCTGGACGATCCCGGCCATCTGCGGGTGTTTCTGGATCAGCAACGCGCGCTGTCGCCGCCGCCGGATGCGGCCTCGTTGGCGCCTCCCGCAGCCAGCGAGACGCCCAATCAGAACGAACAGCGCCGCGCAACGCTCAGCTGAGCGTTGCGGCGGCGAACGAACCGCGCGGATGCGCCGCCGCGGTTCGTTCGCCCTGCTGCCGACCGTTTACGCCTTCCAGGAACCCACCGGCTGCCGCACCGCGACGTTGAGCCGGTTCCAGACGTTGATGTTGGCGATCGCCACGACCAAGGCCGCCAGCGCGGCTTCGTCGTAGTGGCGCGCGGCTTCGTCCCAGATTTCGTCGGACACCGATTCGGGGCGGTCGCTGATCCGGGTCAGCGCTTCGGCCAGCGCCAGCGCCGCGCGTTCGGCCGGATCGAAGTACGGCGCTTCGCGCCATGCCGCCACCGAGAACAAACGCTCATCGCTTTGGCCGACCTTCTTGCCCATCTTGGCGTGCATGTCGACGCAGGCGCCGCAGCCGTTGATCTGGCTGGCGCGCAGTTCGACCAGGATCAGGGTCGATTCGGGCACGCCCTTGTGTTCGACCGAAGACTTCAGCGCCCAAAGCGCCTTCATCGTTTCCGGCAGCACCAGGGCGGGGTTGTTCATGCGGGGCTGGCTGTTCATGCGTGGGTTCTCCATGGCTGAGGTGGGCGAATCGTTGGGTTCGTAAGGTCTGACGAAGCAGCGAGTGCGGGCGTGACATCGGGTACGGCGCGCTTGCGTTGTCTGCGTTGGCCTTCATGGGGTACGACGAACCAACATCGGCCGGCGTGACATGGCTTGAGCGATCGGCAAAAAAAACGGCCGTGCGCGAGCACGGCCGTTGAACGCAGCGGCGCCGGGTTCGGCTCGCCGCGAATCGGTTTACTTCAAGCGCCGCAACAATTCCTTGGCCACGTCCGCCGCCGAGGCCGGATTCTGGCCGGTGATCAGTTCGCGATCGACCACCACGTTGGCAGTCCAGGGCTTGGCGTTGCTGAGATAACGCACGCCGGCTTGTTCCAGCGCGGTCTGCGGGTAGAACTTCATCGCGCCGCCGCCCAGTTGCGGCTTGGCGATGTCTTCTTCCTGATTGCTGATGACGGTGACGCGGTAGCCCGCGTAGATCCATTGCGGCGGCGTCTTGGCGCGGCCGTCGGCGGCGAGCGTGGCGGCGAAGCCGGCGGCGTCGGGCAGGGTCGACAGCAGCGCGATCGGCCCGTGGCAGACCAGCGCGGTGGTCTTGCCCTTGGCGTGGAAGTCGCCGAGCAGGCGGCCCAGCGCGGGGCTGCTCAACAGATCCTGCATCGGCGCGTGTCCGCCGGGAATATAGACCGCGTCGTAACGGTCGTAGCCGAGTTGTTCGACCCGCGCCAGACTCACCACCGGCGATTTTTCCGCGGAGGTCAGCGCGAGTTTGTCGAGCAGGGTTTGATGCGTGCGCAAGGCTTGCGCGTCGCCGCCGAAATACATCGCATCGACCGAGCCGCGGTCCAGCGTCGGCGCGCGTCCTTGCGGAGTGGCGAAGGTGATGTCGTGGCCGGCGTCGATCAAGGCTTTGACCGGTTGCATCAATTCGTTGAGATAGAAACCGGTGGCGAAGGTCTTGCCGTCTTTCAGGTCCAAACGATCGGCGTCGGACAACACCACCAGGACATTGCCGGCGTGGGCGCTGCCGAACGACAAACTCAGGGCGAGCGCGGCGGTGAGGATCGATAAGGTTTTCATGCTGGTCTCGTAAGCGTTGAGTGAGCGCGCCGATGCAAGGCGCGTATCGCGGGCAGTGGATTTGCGCAGCGTCTTCAAGCGTCGCGGTGCGCCAACAACAACTCGCGCAGCGCGGCGCCGACGCCGCTGGCCGATTGCGGGTTCTGTCCGGTGATCAGGCGGCCGTCGGTCACCACTTGCGGGTTCCAGTTGGGCGCGGGCTGATGCAGCGCGCCGCGTTCGCTCAAGGCGCTGGCGAGCAGGAACGGCACCACATCGCCCAGGCCGACCGCGCGTTCTTCTTCGTCGGTGAAGGCGCTGACGCGCTTGCCGGCGACCAGCGCGGTGCCGTCGCTCAAGCGCACATTCACCAGCGCTGCGGGGCCGTGACATACCGCAGCGACCGCGCCGCCGGCTTCATAGATCTCGCGGGTCACCCGCTGCACCGCGTCGCTGGTCGGGAAGTCCCACATCGCGCCGTGGCCGCCGGCGAAGAAGATCGCCGAGTAGCGCGAGGCGTCGACCTCGTCCAGCTTCAAGGTCTGGCGCACCGCGGCGCGGAAGCCGGGGTCGTTCCAGTAGCGCGCGTTGAGCGCGTCCTCGGCCTCCAGGCCGTCGACCGGCGGCTCGCCGCCCTGGATCGAGGCGAACTCGACCGCGATGTCGGCCGCTTCCAGCTCGGTCAGGGGATGGGTGACTTCGCCCAGGTAGTAACCGGTCGGCTGGCCGGTGGCGCCTTTGACGCCGTGGCTGGTCAGGACGAACAACACCGGTTTTAGCGGCTGGGACGTGCGCGATTGCGGGGTGGTTGTGTTCATGGCGGCTCCGGGGTGAGGGGATGGCGGCCACTGTATTGATTCCGCTACCGGCGATAAAATCCCGGCGCAGAAAATCATTTGTTCTTCAGGAGCAAAAATGAGCCGGCGATTCGACCATCTGGGCGACGTGGAGACCTTCATCGCGGTCGTCGAACACGGCTCGCTGACCGCCGCAGCGGTGGCGCTGGCGACCACGCCGTCGGTGATCAGCCGGGCGATCGTGCGGCTGGAGAACCGGCTGGGCACCCAGTTGCTGCGCCGGACCACCCGCCGCCAGGGCTTGACCGACGCCGGCCGGATGTATCTGGAACACGCGCGTTCGGCGTTCGCGCTGATCGACGACGCCGAGCGCGCGATCCAGGGCGAGGGCGGCGAACTCAGCGGCCGGGTGCGCTTGAGCGTGCCGACCACGTACGGCCACTACCGTCTGCCCGCGTTGTTGCAGCGCTACACCCAGCTTTATCCGAAGGTGGCGGTGGAACTCAACATCGCCAATCGCAATGTCGATCTGGTCGCCGAGGGTTACGACCTGGCGATCCGTCTGGGGCAATTGCCCGACAGCGGATTGGTCGCGCGCAAGTTGGAGGACGCGGCCTTGTGCGTGGTGGCCGCGCCGGAGTATCTGCAACGCGCCGGCGTGCCGCGCAGTTTGCAGGATCTGTCCGCGCATACGTGTCTGCCGTTCCAGATGCCGAGCACCGGGCGCATCGCGCAATGGCAGTTCCGCGACCGAGACCGCGATATCGATTGGACGCCCGACTCGTTGTTGCAGGTGTCCGAGGATGTGCTCGGCGTGGTTTCCTTGGCCGAGCACGGCGCGGGAATTTGCCAGACCTACGACTTTATCGTCGCCGATCGATTGCAACGCGGACGGCTGGTGGAAGTGCTGCCGCAATTGCGCGGACGTTCGCGTCCGTTCTCGTTGATTTACGCGCCGCATCGGCGCTTATCGGCGGCGTCGCGGGCTTTGATCGACGTGCTCACCGGACAGGAATGAGGCGGCTTCGGCGGCTGGATACGGGGCCGTGTAGTGAGCGCTCGGATGCGCCGGGCGCTCGGGTTTTCCCTAACCGTCGTTAAACCCAAATGAAATTAAGTGTGCCGGTCGGTAGTAAATCTTCCGGCTTTAAACAACTCTTAAAGTGCGCGGGCTAATTTCGCGTCGTGCCGACAGCACGGTCGTTCCGCTCGCGTAATCCCCCCCATCCAACAGGACACCTTCCATGCGCATCGTCCGCATTGCTTCGCCGTTGCTGTTACTTATTCCATTCGCAGTATCGGCCCAGGTCACCAAGCAAGGCGAGGAGCGCGCAGACGTCGCTCCTTCCAACTGGAGCATCGGTGTGGCCGCGGGCATGCGCAACGAACTGTACGCGGGCGAGGGCAACCACACCCGGGCGATTCCGTTCTTCGGTTATGAGGGCGAACGCTTCTATTTCCGCGGCATCAGCCTGGGCTATCACTTCGTCAAGACCGACAGCTTCGTGCTCGACGGCTTCATCTCCGGCCGGTTGGACGCGATGGACAAGAAGGATTTCGGCCGCCGCGAACTGGCCCGCCGCGGGATCAACCGCGACCTGCTGGAAGACCGCGACGACAGCGCCGATGCCGGCGCGTCGGCCAGCTGGCGCGGCAGCGCGGGCGAGGTCCAACTGGAAGTCAAGGCGGACATCGCCGACGTCAGCGGCGGTTACGAAGTCGACCTGAGCTACAGCTATCCGATGCAGGCCGGCGGCTGGCTGCTGACCCCCACCGTCGGCGTCAACGCCCTGTCCAAGGATCTGGCCAATTACTACTACGGCACCTTGGACAAGGAAGTCGCGCGCGGCGTGGTCGATTACAAGCCCGGCAGCGTGACCATTCCCTATGTCGGCCTGACCGTGGCCAAGCCGTTCGCCGAGAAGTGGCGGGTCATCGCCAACCTGAGCTACCAAGTGCTGCCCGACGAAATCAGCGACAGCCCGCTGATCGCCGAGGGCACCGACGGCGTCGGCCAGATGTTCGTCGGCGTGACCCGCAGCTTCTGAGCCCGCTCGCGGCCCTCGCGCACGAACGCGAGGGCCGCGCTGCCGATGCGCGCGGCCGCGGTTTGCGGTAGCGTCGGCGGCGGACCGGATGCGCCGGGCAATGGCAGGGAGGCCTGAGCATGAAGTATCTGCGGCGATTGTTGTGGTTGCTGTTGCTGGCGGCCGTTTGCGGCGCGCTGGCTTTGTTCGCGGTGGTGCAGCCTTGGGTTTCGCCGCGGATTTCGCATCCGCCCGCGGCCGATCCGCAGCGCCTGCTCGCCGACGTCAAACACCTGTCGGTCGATCTGTACCCGCGCAGTTACGACCAGCCGGAGATGCTGGACCTTTCCGCGCGCTACATCCACGAGCAGCTGCGCCTGAGCGGCGCGCGCGTGTCGTACCAGGACGTAACCGTCGAGGGTGCGAAGTACCGCAACGTGATCGCCCGCTTCGGCCCCGAACGCGGACCGCTGCGGGTGTTCGGCGCGCATTACGATTCTTTCGCCGACGTCGGCCAGGGCAGCGACGACCCGCGCGGCTACTCGCCCAAGACCCACACCCCGGGTGCCGACGACAACGCCAGCGGCGTGGCCGGTTTGCTGGAACTGGCGCGCATGCTCGGCCGTAGCGAACAGACCCGTCCGATCGAACTGGTCGCCTACACCCTGGAAGAGCCGCCGCATTTCCGCAGCGAACACATGGGCAGCGCCTGGCATGCGCGCGCCTTGCGCGAGGCCGGGCGCGAAGTCGAGTTCATGCTGTCGCTGGAGATGATCGGCCGCTTCAGCGACCGCCGCGGCAGCCAGCACTATCCGGTGCGCGGCATGCACCGCTTGTATTCCGAGCGCGGCGATTTCGTCGCCCTGGTCGGCCGCATGGGCGACTTCGCAACCAGCCGCCGGCTCAAGGCGAGCCTGGCCGGCGCCGGCGATCTGCCGGTGCATTCGATCAACGCGCCGCCGCTGTTGGTGCAAGGCGTGGATTTCTCCGATCACCTGAGTTACTGGCGCGAAGGCTATCCGGCGTTGATGGTCACCGACACCTCGTTCATGCGCAGCGACACCTATCATCAGGCCAGCGATACTTACGAAAAACTGGATTACCAGCGAATGGCCAAGGTGGTGCAGGCGGTGTATGCGGCGAGTCAGATGCCGTGAGCGATTCGATCCGTTGGCGGCGCTCGGTTGTTGTCGCGGTGGCGCTGGCAGCCGCGGCGGCGATCGCGGTGTCGATTCCGTTGGCCCGGCACCAGCAGCGACTGCAGCGCGAGCGCGAAGCGGCGATGCCGCGGCCGTTGCCGGTGAGCGATAGCGAGCAGGCGGCGATCGTGCGCGCGTTGCTCGATCAGATCGAAATAGTCGGTGGCGACGTGCCGCCGCCGCCCGCGCCGGGCGAGGCGGCGAAACCGCGGATCGACGACCGGCCTGTCGTGCTGAGCCGGGACACGCCGGCGGCTTGCCGCTTTCGCGAAGACCTGTTGCCCAGGCGCGATGCCGGCTGCGCGACGCCGCCGTTGGCGACCTCGATTGTGTCCCTGTATCGCGACGACGGATTCATGCCGCTGAAACTGCGTCGCGAGTTGGTGCTGGCGAATCAGACGCCGTCGCAGAATCCCGATCCGCGCGATCCGGGAATCGTGTATCGCCGCGAGGCGACGTCAGGTCAGAGAAAAGAATCGTCGCTCTGGCCGTTGCGTGATTACCCGAACGCAAAAGCCTGGCTGATGGTCGCCCGCGCGGTGCGCACGGCCGACGGAACCGGCGCGTTGATCTATGCCCAGATCGAGTGCGGCCTGCAGTGTTCGCAAGGCCAGTTGTATCAGCTGCAGCGGCGTGGCGACGGCTGGATCGTCGTCGCCACGCAGGTGCTGTTCGTCAGTTGAACCGCGTCGCTGTTCGGCGATGCGGGGTTCCTCAGTCGATGCGATAGACCCGCGCCTTCGGCGTGTCCTCATCGACCTGCAGAAACCAGCGCCCGGCCACGCCGGGGACGACCACGATCTCGGGCGTGGTCATCGGCTTGGGCAGTTTCATGCTGCCCTTGAGCACCTTCCACTGCTGCCCGTTCTCCAGTTCGAACACCGTGCCGGGTTCCCAGCCGGCGACGTCGTGCTTGAGCCGGCTCTTGATCGGCTCATCGTTGAGGCCGATGAACTGGCCGGCGCCGGCCGGCTTGGCGGTCTTGGCCGGCGGTGCGCCCGCGCCGATGGCGGGGCCGTCGTCTTGCGCCGCCGAAGTCGCCGGGGCGCTATCGACCAGCGCGGGAGCGGCTTTTTCGTCGGCCGCGCGCAGCATGCGGTTGAGGGTGGCCAGTTGTTCGGCGCTCAGGCCGACCTCGCGCAGCTGCTCGGGGCTCAGGCGCTGTTCGATCTCGACATAGGGCGGTTTGGCGGCGGCCGCGAACGTGCACGCGAGCAGGGCCAACAACAGGGAAACGAGCTTGAACGAGCGCATGGGAGTTGCCTGTAGGGGGGGGCGATCGGTGGACAGGTCCGGCAGCGGGACCGCCACGGCGGAATCCAGGCAATTTATGGCTGTTTCGTGACAATTGAGAGACAGCGACCCCAGCGCCTCCCTGCCGGAGCCCCCTGTAGGAGCCCCCCTGTAGGAGCCCCCCTGTAGGAGCTGCGCAAGCTGCGACCGCGACATCGCGCTTACGACGCAACTGCGGTGTCGCGGTCGCAGCTTGCGCAGCTCCTACAGTCGGACCTCAGGCCGCGAATGTCCGCGCAGTCGGCCAACCCCGTGGCTGTTCGCCGCGGCAATCGCACCGCTATCGAAAAATTATCGAGACCCGCTCAACCCGGCGGGCGCGACCCTGGTCGCGGCGATTCAGCAGCCGGGTCACAACCACGCCGGCCGATCCGCGTCTTCGTCGCAGATGCGGCAATTCGCAAAATAAGCGGTACCCATCGACATTCGCGCGCGCGGGCCCGGCGATAGCGTTGCGCTACCGTCGATCGGGCGGGATTTGAGGAGGAATCCGCAATGAAGAAGTTCATGCTCGCACCGCTGCTGGCCGCGTCCTTGTTCGCTTCGCAGGCTTCGGCCGCTCCGCACACCGAATTGATCTACGGCAGCGGCGCCTGGGCCGATCAGACCACCGCGACGGTGATCGCGATCAATCAGGCCATCGCCGTTTGCCAGCAGTCCGGCGGCAGCGTGCTGTTCGGCTACAACGTCACCAATGCCGGTTATTTCCACCCGAACTGGTACATCACCGTCTCGATCCGTTGCCAGTACCTCTGATCGGCGAACACGCCAAGGGCCTCTTGCGAGGCCCTTGGCGATACGCGCGCGGCGCGAGGCGGCGGTTGGGTTCAGACCTTCCAGCCGAACGCGTTCCACCCCCACATCGCATACACGGTGACGGCGAACACCAGCACCGCCAGGGTATGCCGCAGCTTGCGCCACACGCCGATGTCGCCCGCGCGCCACAGCGGCCACAACAAGGCCAGATCGACCAGCGTCAGCAGCGCCGGCAACAGCGCCAGCCACAGCGCGGCGCGCAGCAACGCGGTCGGGTAGCTGTAGATCGCTTCGTTGCCGGCCGACATCAACTCGGCGAAGCTGGCCCCGAACAACACCACGAACAACAGCCAGGCGCCCGCGGTGAGGCCGAGCCAGCGCGTGCTGCTCGCGGCGGCGGTACGTTCGCCGCGGCGGCGCAACCAGATTCCGGTCAACACGCCCAGCGAGGCCAGCACGCTCAGCCCCAGCAGCAAGTACAGGGTATTGGCGCTGTCGAACGCGCCGGCGCGCAGATACACATCGTGGCCATAGGGCGACACGAAGCCCTTGACCGCGCCGTTCTCTCGCACGAACACCAAGCGCCCGGGGCCTTCCACCGCGCGGAAGGTATCGGCCTTCTCCCACACCCAGCGCGAGGTTTCATCGCCGACGCTGAGGGTGAGGTAGCCGTCGTCGGTCGCGCCCAACACGGCGTTGGAGGCGGTCAGCAGCTTTTCGAAATGACGATGGTTGCGGCGTTCGCTGAGGTATTTGCCCAGGTAGGCCTTGTTGGTCTCCACCGCATCCGCCGGCGGCACCGGCAGCGGCGCCGGGCGCGCGCGTTCGAAGTAGTGCTGCAGCAGCAAGCCGGGCAGTTCGGCGGCCAGACGCACGCCGGTGTCGGTGTTGGTGGAGACGAACACGCCGAAGCCGAGCTCCGGCACGGCGACCATATTCGAGTGGAAATACAAGGTCGCGCCGCCATGCTCCAGGCTGTGGACCTGGCCGTATTGGCGGCGGAAGAAGCCGTAGCTCAGGCCGGTCGCGCCGGGCGCGCTGGCGAACAGCGGGCCGGCTTCGAGCCGGGCGAAGGCCGCCGCCGGCACGATCCGCTGGCCGTCGAGTTCGCCGCGGTTGAGCAGCATGCGCAGGTAACGCGCCATGTCGGCCGCGTCGCTGGAGACCGAACCGGCCGGCGCGACCGCGGCGATGTATTCGAAGCCGTGCTTCTTGAACCCGCCGTCCTTGCGTTGATGCCCGTCCGACCACAGCCCCTTGAACGCGGCGCCGCTGTCGCGCGGATCGGCCGCGCCCAGCGGTTCGCGGAAGGTGGTGCGGCGCATGCCCATCGGCGCGAACAGATCGCGTTCGATCAAGGCTTCGAACTGCACGCCGCTGACTTGCGCCAGCACTTCGCCGAGCAGGGCCAGGCTGTAGTTGGAGTAGACCGCGTACAAACCGGGCTCGCGCACGCGCGCGGGGCGGTGGCGCAGCAGGTAATCGTGCAGCGACGGCGCGTGTTGCGGGTCCTTGGCGAACAGATGGCCGAAGGCGGAGTCTTCGTAACCGGCGGTGTGGGTCAGCAGGTGGCGCAGCAGCACCGGCTTGTAACCGTCCTCGGGCAGCTTGAGGTCTTGCGGCAGGTAATCGTTGACCGGCGTGTCGAGCTTGAGTTTGCCGGCTTCGATCAGCTTGACCGTTTCCAGATAGGTGAAGGTCTTGGAGACCGAGCCGATCCGGAACAAGGTGGCGTCCGGCGTTACCGGCCGCTCCGGATTCTGCGAGGCCAGCCCGTAACCGCGCAACAGCAACGGCCCTTGCGCGTCGACCACCGCGACGGTGACGCCGGCGATGCCGAAGCGGCGCCGATAGGACTCGACCACGCCGTCGACGTAGGCGCCCAGGTCCTTGGCGTCCAGGCGCGCGGCCGGCGCCGACTCCACCGCAGGCGCGGTCGTTGCGGGCGACGGCGCGGGCGAGGGCGAAGCGGGCAGCGGCGTCTGCGCGTGCAGCGCGCCGATCGATGCCGTCAGCAGACCGACGGCGAAACATCTCAGGTACGACCACTTCATGTCCGTCCTCCAGGTCAGTAAGCGATGGACTGCGGCGCGGCGGGCGGACGCAAGCGTCCGCTGCGCAACTGCCACAAACCCCAGGTCAACAACGGCAGCACGTACACCGCCAGCAACAGATAAGCCAGACCGCGGTAACCGCTGGCGATCAGATCGACCAGGCCGAAGCGGTCGGCGAGAAAGATCGATCCGATCAACAATCCGCCGGCCACCGCCAAACGTCCGCGTTTGGGCAAGGCCTGTCCGCCGCGCGCGCGCCAGGCCGCCTCCACCCGTTGATTGATCGCATGCACCGCGCCGGTGCCGCTTTCGAGCAGGGCAGCGAAGATCATCAGCTGGAACACGCCATGAAACAGCGGCAGCTGCAAGCGTTGCAACAGGTAATCCGAAGGCAAGGCTTCGTCGGCGATCTGCGGGTAATAGGCGACCATGCACGCGAAGAAGGCCAGCGCCGGCAGCATCGCCAGCGGCCCGGCGATCAAACCGGCGATAAGCGCATCGCGGCGGCCGGTGAAATGGCGGACGATCGGCAAGATCACCACTGCGCCGATGATGTTGTAACCGGCATAGGTCAAGCCGTTGAACGCCCAGTCCAGCTCCGGCCGCGGCGCGGCGAACTGCGCGGCGATCCGGTCGCCGAATCGGCTCAGCGCCAACACCACGAACAGCGCATACACCCCGTACAGAAAGAACGACACCCACTTGAACAAGCGCTCCACCGATTCGTTGCCGAAGCTGACGAACGCGGCGATGCCGGCGACCAGACACAAGGTGCCCAGCAGCGGCGGCCAGCCGAACAGGCCGGCGCCGATCGCGCCGGAGGCGGCGCCGAACACCGCCAGCAACACGATCAGCAAGGCCAGATAAGCCAGTTCGAACAAGCCCCAGAACGGGCCGAGCAAGCGCTGGAAGAACGCGCGGTAATCGTAGGTCGCCGCGGCGTGGGCGTAGGCGAAGGTGGCCATGCACACCGCGCTCCACACCGCCATCGCCAACAGCATGCCCTTGATCCCGCCCCACGGCCCGCCGGGCAAGAAGAACTCGGCCAGTTCGCGGCCGGTGGCGTAGCCGCCGCCGATCACCACCGCCTTGAACGCGAAGCCCGGCAGCAGGAAGCGTTGGAACCACGAGCCAGTGGCGGATGAGCGCATGGACATCTCCAGGTGAGGCCGTGGCGTGGAAGATTCAGCCCGGATCGTTCAAGCACGCGCGCACCAGCGCCTGCAACGACGCGCCGCCGCGGATCGGATCGGCGACCGGCAAGCCCAGCCGCGCGCTTTCGCTGTCGAGCAGGGCTTGCGCTTGGGTGGGATCGAGCTGCGAGGTATTCAGGCTCACGCCGGCGCAACGGATCGCCGGATTGGTGCGGCGGCCCAGGCGCAGATTCAGATCGATGGTTTCTTCGATCGACGGCAACGCGTAGCCCGGATAGCCGAGCAATTCGGTGCGGCCTGGTTCGTGACAGACCACGATCGCATCGGGCTGGCTGCCGTGCAGCAGCGCCAGCGATACGCCGGCATAGGCCGGATGCGACAACGAGCCCTGGCCTTCGATCACGTCCCAATGCCCGGCGTGCGCGTCGGGGCTGAGCAGTTCGGCGGCGCCGGAGGCGAAATCGGCGATCACCGCATCCATCGGAATGCCGCGTCCGGCGATCAACAGGCCGGTCTGGCCGCTGGCGCGGAAGGTCGCATCGATGCCGAGCGCGCGCATCGCCCGGGCCAGACTCAGCGCGGTGTATTTCTTGCCCAAGGCGCAATCGGTGCCGACGGTGAGCAAGCGCTTGCCGCTGCGTTTGCGGCCGCTGCCGGTCGGCAGATCGGCCGGCGGCTCGCGCACGTCGATCAGGCGGCGGCCGTGGCGTTGCGCGTGTTCGCGCAGCGGCGCGACCTCGCTCAGGCGGGTGTGCATGCCGCCGATCAGGTCCAGACCATTGCTCAGCGCATCCAGCAGCGCCGGCATCCAATGCGCCGGAATCACCCCGCCGACGTTGGCCACGCCGATCACCAGCGCGCGTGCGCCAGCCGCATGCGCTTGGCCCGGGTCCATCTGGGTCAGACCCAAGCCGACCGTGGCGCCGGGCAGGGCGTATTCGCCGATGCAGCGTTCCGGCGCCCAGTCGCGCAGACCGAACGCGGTCTTGGCGAAGGCCGGATGTTGCACATCGCCCAGAAACAACAGGTAGGGCTGCGGCAGGTCGAGCGATTGCAGCGGAGCGGGTTCGGCGACAGCGTCGATCGGCATTCGGGACATTCCGTTGTGACCCGGCGCGTGGTCGCGATCCGGGCGGCGAGGCGTGAGGGGGAGTGGATGCGGCGTGGGTTCGCTCAGAACCAGATATCGAATTCCAGTCCGACCGTGCGCGGCTGCACCCGGTTGGCCTGCCATTCCACGGTCGCGCCGGTGGCGGCGCTCTTGACCGGCGACAGCGCGGTGATGGCGCGTTGATCGGTGAGGTTGCGCACGTACATGCGCAAGGCCCAGTTGCCGTGGCTCAGCTCGGTGTTGAGGTTGAGCTGGCCGCTGGCCGACAGCTGCGCCGCGTCGGGATTGCTGTCGACATGGGTCTTGCGCTTGCCCAGCCATTGGTAACTGGCGCCGACGCGGCCGTTGTAGCCTTCGGCCCAGAGGAAGTCGTAGTCGGCGGTCAGGGCGAAATTCCAGCGCGGAATGCCCGTCAGCGCATCGCCGGGCAGGCCGCGCAACGACGGCGCGGCATCGACCAGATACGCATCGGTGTACGAACCGTTGAAGCCCATGCGCAGATCCGGGGTGAGCTTGAACACCGACGTCAGCTCGACCCCGCGGCTGCGCGCCTTGCCGCCGTTGGCCGAGTAAGTCAGTCCGTCGCGGGTCGAGGCCGACAACTGGATGTCCTTCCAGTCGATCAGGAACGCGGCCAGATCGATCGACGCGCGCTGATCGAAGAACAGCGATTTCCAGCCGATTTCGTAGTTGACCAGGCTGTCGGAATCGACCGACGGCGGAATCCCCGGCAAGGCGACATTGGGGCCGCCGGGACGGTAGCCGCTGGCCACGCGCGCATACAGCATGCTGTCCTGATCCAGATGCCAGCGCGAACCCAGCAGATACGTGGTGACGCTTTCTGAGGACTGGCCGTCGGTGACGCCCAAGGCCAGCAAGCTGCCGGCGGTGGCGATCTGCTGGAAGTCCTGGTCGTTGCGCGCGTAGCGCACACCGGCGGTCACGTCGAAGCGCGGGCTGAACTTGTAGGTGAGGTTGCCGAACAGCGCGCGTTCCTTGTACGTCGAGGGCAGGTCGACCACCGCCAGCGGGTCCATACCGGCCACCGGCACGCCGGCGAACGACTCGGCGCGCAGTTCCTGGTGATTGCTCGATTTCTCGTGGGTGTAGAACCCGCCGAGCATCCACTCGACCTTGTCGTCGGGTTTGGATTGCAGGCGCAGTTCCTGGGTCCATTTCTTCAAGCCCAGGCTGAGCGGAAACACCGACACGCCCGGGGCCGCGCCGAACAGCGGAAACAGCGGGCCGTAGGTCTTGCTTTGATCGTTGAGCTGATAGGTCGTGGTCTTGGAGTAGCTGGTGGCCGAAACGAAATCGGCCCAGTGCAGATTCCAGTCGACGGTGGCGGCGAAGAAGTCGATCTTCTTCTCGAAACGCTCAGCGGCCGGCTTGTCGGTGCCGTCCTTGCCCAAATGCGCGCGCCGCTGCGCGTCGAGGATGCCGACGCTGTTGTCGTCGGCGTCGATGGTCTGGTGCAGGCCGGTGAGCTTGAGGCTCAGGTTTTCGCCGGGCTGCCACAGCAGCGACAGATGGCCGCTGCGCTGACGGGTGTCGTTGATGTCCTTGCGGCCGGTGTAGACGTTGTCGGTCCAGCCCGGCGTGGACTCGTTGGCGAAGGACGCGCGCAGCGCGAGCTTGCCTTCGATCAACGGCGCGTTGATGCCGGCGCGCGCGTTCCAGCCGTTGCCGCCGGCGCCGCGGATGCTGGAAACGCCGCCGCCGACGCGGCCTTCGAAACTGTCCAGGTCCGGATCCTTGAGCACGTATTTGAGCAGGCCGCCCATCGCGCCGGCGCCGTACAGCGTGCCTTGCGGGCCGCGCAGGACTTCCACCCGCTGGATGTCGTAAGGCAGCAGATCCAGCACGAAGCCGCTGGAACGGGCGAAGTTGCTGCTCGAACCCAGGGGCGTGTCGTCCAGGTAAGTGCCGACCACCGCGCCCGGGCCCAGGGTCGGGATGCCGCGCAGCGAGATCGAGGTCTGGCCGGGCGTGCCGTTGTCGGTGATGGTCATCGCCGGCAGGTAACCGTTCAAATCCGACAACTGGGTGACGTGCTGGTTTTCCAGTTGTTGCTCGCCGATCACGCTGATCGAGGACGGCACCTTGCGCGCGTTCTCGCTGCGCTTCTGCGCGGTCACCGTGACCGTTTCCAGGGTCGCCGAAGCTTGCTCGCCGCGCTGCGGCGGCGCCGGTTCCGCCGCGCCGTCCTGCGCCGAGGCGGTGCAGGACCATGCGCCGAGGGCCAGGGCGATGGCCAGGCCGAGACGATGCGGAGCGGTGTCGCGGGTGGTTGCGTGCGGCATGACGGTACTCCCGGGGAGCGGACTGCGTTGGGGTGACGCTGGAGATTGCGGCGACGGCCGCGGCGTGGGTCAGCGCCAGACTTGCCCGAGCAAGCGGCGGAAATTGCCGCCGAGCACGGCTTCGATGTCGCCGTCGCTGTAGCCGCGGCGGATCAGCGCGTCGGTGAGCTCGAAGATCTTGGTCGGGCGGTCGAAGCCTTCGATGTCGATGCGTTCGCGGAAGCCGTAGCTGGCTTTGTACGAAGCCTTCAGCGCCTTGAGCTGATCGGCCGGCATCGCGTCGTAGCCGTACAGATCGGCGTCGGAGCCGATGCCGACGTGCTCGATGCCGACCAGCCTGGCGACGTGGTCGATGTGATCGACCATGCTGTCGAGCGTGGTCGGTTCCTTGGCGCCGACGAACATGCGCACGCCGGTGATGCCCATCACCCCGCCCTTGGCGGCGAGCTTGCGGATCGCTTCGTCGCTCTTGAGCCGAGGGTGGTCGTTGAGCGCGCGGCAGTTGGAGTGGGTGATCGCGATCGGCCCCTTGGCCAGTTCGATCGCGTCCAGGGTGGTGCGTTCGCCGCAATGCGACACGTCGACCAGCATGCCGACCTTTTCCATCTCCGCGACGATCGCAACGCCGTAATCGCTGAGCCCGCCGTCTTCGCGCTCGGTACTGCCCGAGCCGATCACGGTCTGGCTGTTGTAGGTCAACTGCGCGCAGCGCAGGCCCAGGCCGTGGAAGAACTTCACGTCTTCCTTGCTGCGGAAGTGTTCGGCGTTCTGTACGCCGGAGATCACCGCGATCTTG
The DNA here is from genome assembly GCF_036961695.1 of Pseudomonas sp. CGJS7. NCBI lineage: Bacteria > Pseudomonadati > Pseudomonadota > Gammaproteobacteria > Pseudomonadales > Pseudomonadaceae > Pseudomonas > Pseudomonas sp. CGJS7. The sequence continues at coordinate 17,241 of NZ_JBAMDI010000088.1, forward strand.
CCGTCGCGCTTGGCCCGATCCAGATCGGCGGCCTGACCGACCAGGGTGAACAGGTCGCTGCGGCGGGCGAGCAGGCCGTGCCAGCCGGCCAGGTATTCGGCCACGCGTTCGCGCGCGTCCGGCCCGGTGAGGCCCCAGGAGTTGTGGAAGACGTCGATGCCGCTGAGGCGGAAATCGGCGACTTGCTGGTCGGTCAACGGCAAGGCATAGACGTCTTCGCGCATGTCCAGACGCAGCGGCGCGAGCATGTCGATCACCAGCGCGCGCTCGACGATGGCGCGCGCGCGGCTGGAGTATCGGCTGAGGTCGGGTTTGCCCGGCTGGATCGCGCCGGGCGACTTGGCGGCGGTCAAAGCATGCATCGGCAACGCCAACGCGGCGGCGGCCGCGGAGGCTTGCAGCAATCGGCGGCGGCCGAGTCGGACGGTGGAATCGCTCATGTGCGCGGGCCTGTGGTCAACGGAGGGGCGCGGCGGGGAACGCCGCGTTGAGGCGAGCGGTGTGCGCGGCATCGGTGGCGGCGGCGTCGCCGCCGCCCCAGACATCGCCGGGGCAGTGGATGCGGCCGTCGCGATAGGTCACCGCGCGCGCTCGGTCGCCGGCGAGGAAGGTCGGGCCGTCCAGATCGACCACGTCGCAGAACTGTCCGAGCACGAATGCGGGCGCGGCGGCCCAACTGGTGCCGAGCATGTTGCCGACCATAAGCTTCATGCCCAGCTCGCGCGCTCGCGCGACGATCAGCAGCGCTTCGGTGAGGCCGCCGCATTTGTCCAGCTTGAGGTTGAGCACATCGAAGCGGCCGTGCAGGGCATCGACTTCGTCGAGTCCTTGCAGGCTTTCGTCGGCGGCCACGTCGATCGGGCAATCCAGCGAATCCATATCGGCTTCGCGTCCGCGCGCGAAGGGCTGTTCGAGCAGGATCGCGCGCTGATCGGCCAACGCTGAGATAAGCGGTTCGATCCGCTCCAGGGTGTAGGCCTGATTGGCGTCGACGGCGAGATCGACGTCCGGGCGCGCGCGGCGCGCGGCCTGGATGCGCGCGATGTCGGCGTCGACATCGCCGTCGAGCTTGAGCTTGAGCAAGCGCGCCTGGGCATGGCCGAGCGCGCCGGCGGCGACGACGCCCGGATCCTCCGCGCCGAGGGTGAAGGCGGTGATCAGCGCGCGCGGGTGCGGCGCTTGCGCCAGTTGCCACACCGGCCGCCGTTCGCGTTGGGCTTGCAGTTCCCACAACGCGCAATCGATGGCGTTGCGGGCGCCGCCCGGCGGCAGCAGCGCGCGCAACTGTGCGCGGTCCAGACCGGCTTCGATCGCCTCGCGGCAGGATTCCACGCTGGCCCGCATCGATTCGGGCTCATCATTGAGGTAGTACACGCCGCTGGCTTCGCCGCGGCCGTAGCCGTCGGCCGCGCTGAGGATCGCGGTCAACGCCGGCATCGCTTCGAAGCGATAGCCGGCGATGCGGAACGGCGCCTTCAACGGCAGCGGTTCGATCGCCAGCGACAGCTGCAGTCGGGTAACTCGGGACATGTGCGCTTGACCGGTAAACCATCGGGCGCCGCGTGCGCGGCGTGCGGGTTGCTCGGCGGCCCTCCCTGCGACCGCGCTGTGGCCCCTGCGCGGGTCGTCGCCGAATCTTCAGAACGCGCCGGTGCGGCGTGTTTCAGAATCAGAAAATTTATTTTCAATTGAGTCAAGTTGGGCCGGTGCCAGAGCGCCGGATCGGGCGGAAACGGCGGAAATGCCCAGCATTTTCTGCTGCGACGCAGCAAGAACGGCGTCGCGAGTGCGCGAATGGATAGGCGATTGGGCCCGCGCTGGATCAGGCGCGCGGTCGCCCAAGGGCGAACGAATTCGGCCCGCGGACAGGCCTGCGCCGCGGTTCGGAATCGGCGCGCGGGCGCGCTATGGATCGGCTCGGGCGCAAGCGGCGCCCGCGGCGGTTACGCGTTCGCGCGTACCGCCGCGACGATCGCCGCCGCGGCGGCGTCCGGCGTGTGGGCTTCGGTATCCACCTGGACGATCGGCGCGGGCAACGGCGGGAATTCGAAGCCGCCGTCGCGTTCGATCGCCCGGTACAGATCCGGGTCGGTGAGTTTGCCGAAACGTTTGCGGCTGTCTTCGCCGAGCCGCTGCAAAACGCCGGCCGACGAGCATTGCAGTTCTACGAACAACACCCGCCCGCCTTGCGCTTGCACGCTCTGGATCAAGACATCGATCAAAGCCGGATCCACGCTGGCTTCGGGATGGAAGGTGAAGACGAACGAACGCCCGGCCGCGGCGGCTTCGGCGAACGCGGCGGTCCAGATCGCCGCGCGCAAACGCTTGAAGCCGGGCGTGCCGAATTCGAACAAGGCCAATGCCGCGTCCACGCTCAGATGATTGTGGAACAGCGGCAGCGCCAGCGCTTCGGCCACGCGGCTGCCGATGGTGTGTTTGCCGGAAGCGACGGGACCGTGGATGAAAACGACGTGCATGGGCGGGCGCGGTACGTACGGAGAACCGATTTATAACGCGCTCGCGCGGCCCGCGCCAAGAATCAGCGCGGCGCGGCCGTAGCGGCGCGTTGCGGTCCCGACCAGGCGCGCACCTCGATGCTGAAACCGTAGTTCATGCCCGGATGGCTCTGGGCCACGCGCGCGGCTTCGTCCAGGTCGCGCGCGTCCAGGAACAGCAACGCGGTGACCGGCAAGGCATCGGCTTCGGCGAGCGCCGCGTGCGGGCCGTAGTGGCGCGCCTCGGCGGTCAGCAGGCGCGGTTCGAGCCGATGTCCGGCCTCGTTCTGCGCGGCCGCCCACGGGCCGATGGCCTGGCCCAGTTGCTGTTGTTCGGTTTCGCTCAGCGCGGCGCGGCCGCGGCGGAACACGATGACGTAGGTATTCATGGCGCAAGCGGCTCGTGTGTCGGAGCGCGCACTGTGCCGGCGCGCGGCCGCGGCGGCTTGTAAAAAACCGGCGTCGCGCCGGTCAGGCCGGTTCGCAGGCGGCGAAGAACGCGCTCGGCGTGCGGCCGGTGGCGCGGTGGAAGTCGTGGTTGAAATGGGCCTGGTCGTAATAGCCCGCGGCCAGCGCGAGCTCGGCCAGCCCGCCGCCGGCGCCGTGCAGGCCGATGGCGCGTTGCAGGCGCAGCATCGTGGCGAACTTCTTCGGCGAAACCCCGACCACGCGTTTGAACCGGCGTTCCAGCGCGCTCTGGCTCAGGCCGATGTGGCGGGTCAGCGCGTCGATGCGTTGGCTGGCCGGTTGCCGCTGCAGCCACGTCACCGCCGCGGCGATCAGCGGGTCGGGCGTCGCCGCGCCCAATCGCGCCAGCAAGAACGCCTCCAGTTGCCGCACGCGTTGCGGATGATCGTTGGCGGTGGCGATTTGTTCGTGCAGGCGATCCAGTTCCCCGGCGCTTGCCAGCGCATCGCCCAGGTCCACGGTGGCGCCAGCGAACTCGGCCTGCGAGGGCCGCAGAAACGCCGCCGCGCCGACCGGCGAGAACACCGCCAGCAGCACAGAATGACCAGCCTCGTGCTGATGCGCGCGCAAGCGGTCGCGCAGGCCGGTGAAGGCGGCCAGTGGCACCGCTTCGCCGGCGTCCTGCCGGCAGCGTCCCCGGAACGAGAAGGCTGCGACCGTCGCGGTGTCGGGCAGATGCGTGTCCTCGTGCGCCGCATCGAACTCGACCACCATGAAGCGCTGCACGAACGGCCGCAGCGGCGGGCACGGCGCCTGCTGGAAAACCCGCGGTTGGCGATGAGGCGCGCAGTGCATGCGATGGCGGGACGGCGGCGGTTGCGGACGCGCCACTGTGGCAGGACTTAGCCGGTTCGGGCTAGTGGCGGCAGGGCCGGGCGAGGGCGTGCGAAAATCGTCTCGGCTCGCTCCGGCTCCCGGGTCGCGCCACTGACTTGGCAAGGAATCGCTGACATGGTCGCAATCTCCGCGGTTTTGTATTTTCTCGCCCATCACCCGTTCTGGTCGTTCCCGCTGATCCTGTTCGGCGCGATGGCCTTGGGCGTGCTGATCTCGCGCTGGCGCGGCGGTGGTTGGTGGGCATGGCTGACCTTGGCCGGATTCTTGTTCGCCCAGTTCAACATCTTCACCGGGCATATCCTCAACGCGTGGTTCCTCGATGCGGCCGGCACGCGGAGTACGGCGGTGATCGTCGACAGCCGGCCGACCAACTCCACCCTCAACGACAGCACCGTCTACGAGTACGACGCGGTGCTCAAGACCGCCGACGGCCGCGATGTTGATATCAGCTTCGACACCATGTCGGCCAGCACCTGGCCGATCCGCAACGCGATCCTGATCCCGCCGCAGGGCGCGCCGTTCGTGGCCAAGTACGTGCCGGGGTTCGAACGCAATATCGCGATCATGGTCGATGAGTCGGACTACGGAAAAGCCCTGTTGATCGCCGAAGATCGCGAGCCGGTCCAGCGCGCCGCGCGGCGGCTTGAGGTGAGCCCGGGCAATCCGCGTTACATCGCCGAGTATCGCGCCGAGGTGGCGAAGTTCCTGGCCCGCCATGAGCGCGCGCTGCCCGCGGCCGAGGTCGAGACGTTGCGGCAAAGCCTGAGGGCGTTGCCGGAGCCGGCGCCATGAGCGCCTCGCTGGTTTCCATGCAGGCGCGTGCACCTGCCGAGCAGGGATGAGCGCATGAGCGAAACCTTGTCGGTTCTGCTCGATCGTTTGGCGCAAGATCGGAGTTTGGAAGACCCGCGGCGTTTGCGCGAACGCATCCAGACGCTGGACCGACTGGAACATCTGCGCGACTTCTTGCCGGATGCGCCATCGACCGCGCCGCTGCGCGAGCGTCTCGACGCGGTCGTCGCCCGCCTGGAATCCACCAACGACCGCCTGTATGCGCAACTGCGTGCGAACATTCGCAGCGGCGACACCCGCGGCCTGCGCGAGTGGATGATGCCGTCCGAATCGGCCGCAGACGGCGTCCGCGGCGAAGCCTACGATCACCTCGACGCCTTGCTCGGCGGCGTGTTGCAACTGAGCGAACCCAGCGGCGAGGTCGCGCCGCCGAGTCCGGAGATGGTGTTCTATCAACCCACACCGGCGCGGCATATCGTCGAGCTGATCGGCCGGCTCGGTTTGAGCGAGCGCGATGTGTTGATCGATCTGGGATCCGGGCTCGGTCACGTGCCGTTGCTGGCTTCGCTGCTGACTCCGGCGCGCTGCGTCGGCGTCGAACTGGAACCGGCGTATGTGGCCAGCGCTCGACGCTGCGCCGAGGATTTGCGGTTAGCCAAGGTGAGCTTCGTTCAGGCCGACGCGCGCGACGCCGATCTGTCCCAGGCCACGGTGTTCTATCTGTATACGCCCTTCACCGGCAGCGTGATGGCGCGGATGCTCGAACTGATCCACGCGCAGGCGCGGCAGCGCGAGATCCGCGTGTGCAGCCTGGGACCGTGCACGCAAGTGTTGGCCGGGCAACCCTGGCTGCGCGGCGACGGCGCGCCGCAGTACCCCGATCAAGTCGCGCTGTTCCGGCCGATCGCCTAAGCGCGAACGCACATCGCCGCTTGGTCCGCCGCGGGCGTCGCCGCGCGCACCGGCGAGGCTACCGCCGCGGCCATCAGCGCCGCGACCGCGAGCCAACAGGCGATCTCGCGCAACGAGCGTCGGCGCCGTTTCAACCGCTCCGGATCGCGTCCGGCAAGTTTGAGCCGGTACAGCAGATCGAGCTGGCTGCCGTCGCGGCTAGCCGCATCGTCCAGAATCTCGCCGGCGTCGCCGCGGTGGCCAGACAGCAGCCGGTCCGGGCCGTGGGCGTAATCGTCGCGGAACAGTTCCATGTCGTCCTCCCGCCGTCCTGTCGGTCGGTCCTTGCATGTACTGAACAACGCGCGCGATCGCGGCGGGCGGACATTGCAGCGATGAAACATGCGGCCGCGCGGCGTTCAGCTTTCGCCGCGCGGCTCACCCGACATCACGAAGCGACCGGCTTGCAGTCCGGCCCGACCGCCTGGTTCTTGTCGCTGACGCAGATCTTGAAGCCCTTGGCGATATCGATGATCTCGCGGCTGGCACCGGCTTCCAGGTCGAATTGCTCGAACGGCGCGCCTTCGCAGCTTGCGGCCGCGCCCGCGGGCGTTTTGGCAGGGCAATCGGCGCGGAACAGCGCGTAGTGGCAATGCCCGCTGCGGCTGGCGCGGCAGTCGAACTTGGCGATCTGTTCGCTGACCCGCACCTGGCTGTCGATGATGTCGACGCCGTCGATGTTGGCGCGGTGCACGGTGGTGGTTCCGCCCACGTCGCAACCGAGCAGGGCGCACAGGTAATACAGCAGGGCCATCATATTGCGCATGTCCGACTCCTTGGTCTGCTTGAATGAATGCGTTGTGCCGACCGTGCGCCGCCGACGCAGTTTCGTGCGGGCAACGCACGGCCTCGCCGCGCCGATGCGCGGCGCCGCGCGGTTCCGGAATTTCGTATCGCAGCCGCTGGCGGCCGGTGTATCGGTAGACGCCGCCAAGGCCGCGGATGTGACCCGACTCGGCCGTCCCTGGCCGCGCCGGCGGGGAAGCTACATCGTCTTGAACAAAGTCATGAACGGTTGACTGACCGTCAGCGTCTCCGGCCGGTCGCGCAGACGCACCGTGCCCTTGCCGCTGTCGTCGCGGACGATGCCCGCGATGGCTTTCAGGTTGACGATGGTGGAGCGGTGGATCTGCTTGAACCGGGCGCTGTCGAGCACGTCGAGCAACTCGCGGATCGGCTTGCGCAACAGCGCTTCGCCTTCGGCGGTGACGACGGTGGTGTATTTGTTGTCGGCGCGGAAGTAGACGACGTCGTCGACCAGGATCAGGCGGGTTTCGCGTCCGGCGCTGGCGGTGATCCAGGTCAGCGCGGGTTTCTCCTCGCGCTTGCTCTGGCTGGCGGCCAGGCGCTGGGCCAGTTCGGTCAGCGCGTCGCGTTCGTTCTGGCCGCCGCCGCGCCGCGCTTGCAGGCGCTGCATGGTGATCGCCAGCCGTTCCGGCGTCACCGGCTTGAGCAGGTAGTCGATCGCGCCGTGTTCGAACGCGTCGATGGCGTGCTGGTCGTAAGCGGTGACGAACACGATCTGGGTGTGCGGGCTGACCTCGGGCATCGCCGCGGCCAGATCCAGGCCGGTCAATCCGGGCATGCGGATGTCGAGGAAGGCGATGTCGGGATGGTGTTCGGCCAGCGCTTCCAGCGCGTCGGCGCCGTCCTCGCATTCGGCCACGATCCGCAGTTGCGGCCAGCCCGCTTGCAGCGCTTCGACCAGGGCCTGGCGCAGCAGGGTTTCGTCTTCGGCGACCAGTGCGGTCAGCGCGGGGGCGTGGTTGGGGGAATCAGACACTGACGGTCTCCGGGCTCGGCGCCGGCACGACAATGGTGGCGGCGACGCCGTTGGGGAAGTTGGCGACGATGGTCAACTGCGCGCGCGGGCCGTACACCAGTTGCAAACGCTCGCGCACATTGCGCAGGCCGATGCCGGTGCCGGCGTTCAAAGCGTTGAAACCCAGGCCGTCGTCGGCGACGGTGATCGAGATCGAATCGGCATTGCGCCGCGCCAGAATCCAGACCATGCCGCCGCCGGGCTTGGGTTCCAGGCCGTGCTTGATCGCGTTTTCGACCAGGGTTTGCAGGATCATCGGCGGCAGCTGGATCCCGCGCAGATCTTCGGGCACGTCCAACTGCAAAGCCAGGCGCGGGCCCATGCGCAGCTTGAGGATTTCCAGATAAGCGCGCGAGCGGTCCAGCTCATCGCCGAGCGTGGACAGCGCGTCCTCGGTGCGTGGCAGCGAGCGGCGCAGGAACTCGATCAGATGGCCGAGCATTTCATCGGCGAGCGGCGGATCGTTGCGGGTGAGGTACTGCGCGCTGGCCAGGGTGTTGTAGAGAAAATGCGGCTCGACCTGCGCATGCAGCAAGCTGAGTTTGGCCACCGCCAACTCCTTCTCGGTGGCGGTGCGCGCGGCGTCGGCGCGCTCGTTGCGGCTGCGCTCGGCGATGCGGCGGTTGATCGCGCGGACGATGGCCTCGGCGTTTTCCAGATTGGCGCCGTGATCGACCCGGAACCAGTCGCTCCAGGCGCCGGTTTCCGGCTCGCAGATCAGGGTGATGCGGCTGATGTCGCCGTCGGGCGCGACCGTGGCCAGGATCTGGTTGCGGGTCGCGCTGATCCACCAGTTGTACAGATTCCAGTGCTGCGGATTGGCCGGCCCGGTGGCGTTGGGATCGCCGATGTTGGGATTGTCGACCTTGGCCCGGACTTGCAGGCTGTCGCGCGCGCTTTCCACCGACTTGACCCGCGGCAGCTCGCGGATCGCCGCGTCGAGCAGGTGGAAGGTTTCTTCCGCATCCAGCGGCACCTCGATCTGGCGGCGCTGGCGGTTGGCCATGGTCACCGCATCGACATGCCCGGCGATCAAGCGGACCCGGCGCAGATGCGAGAAGGCGGTGATCATCACCACCACCGACACCACTGTCGCCAGCAGGAACAAGGCGCCGGTGTCCTGATTCCTCACCACCGGTATGACCGAGGCGACCAGCGCCAGCAGCACGAACAGACCGAACCATGCGGCGGCGAGGCGAACGGCGAAGAACAGGCTGCGGATCACGGGGCGTCCGGTGGGTGTTGGCGGATGGAGGGCAGAATAGAACGCCGGCGCCGAAGTGGAAGGGGGCGCGCGACGAAGCCGGGGCGGTGGCGACGAAACGGCCGGGCTTGGGAGCGAAGCGGGTGCCTGCGGGGATGCGGGGTGGGGCGATTTGCCCGGATCCTGGCTGGGTAGGCGGTTTGGGGCATGGATCCCACGGCGGGGAGCGCCGATCCCGCAGCGATGCGGGGCTGGCGTTCCGGCGGGGCCGGCTCATTTCGAGCGCCGAATCCGGTACGCCGCCCAATCGGCCTTTGGACAGGCCAGTCACCGTGCTGTGGGCAGCTTGGTAGAACCGTTCTTTGGATCGGTGCTTCGTTGCGTTATGTATCGCCGGCGCGGCAAGACGGCACTGAATCGAGCGATCTAATAATCGTTCGAAGAGCGCTATCGACTTACTTCAGACACGCGGCGTCAATTCGCGTGGCACACATTTATTCGATTATTCGCACGGTATTGCTGTTGAACAAATTTCGGTCGCGTTGAACAGCGCATTGAACAGGATTGAACAAACAAAATTTCCGCACATTTCAGTCGAATTCAACTTGCATTGTGCGAAGTGGCTCGCTAATCCTATTGCGCGACACGGATGGTCGCAGGTGGGAAGCGATAACTCTGTCGGGCTAGCCCGACACAAGCCTCAATAGCAGCGAATAGAAAACGACAAGCGGCCACGCAGCCATCGATTGCATATCGATTTCCAACCTCCGAAACAGCGAGGTCAGGACAAGCGCCATCGGCAACATTCATAAACGGATTTGGAATTGGCATGAACGCGAACAACAGCGGTAATCGTGGCCTAATCGAGAGAGCTGCATGGGTCATTGCAATTCTGAGCGCGTTTCCGGTTGGCCAAGCCAGCGCTCAGATGATCACCAAAGACCCGTTCGGTCTGGTGGCCAAAATGGAGCAGATCAGCAAGGATTCGGTCGAATTCGGAAAGCAGGCCAAGCGCTGGAACGAGACCGTCAGCCAGTACCAAAAGACGATGGAGCACTACCAGCAGCAGATCATCAAGCTGCAACGGCTGAATTTCGGCCAGAAGCCGATGGAAGACAGCTTCCCGCCACGGCCTGCCGACTACGGCATGGAAGACATATGCCCCGGACCGGGCAAGGGCATCAAGGAGCAACTGACCAAGGCGTTCCGCCAAGCCATGCCGAAGCTGGAAGGAAACGTGGTGGATGAGCAACAAGCCATTTGCCAGCGCATGGTTTACGCCGAGAACCTGAAGTACAACGAGTCCGTCGGCATGTTGCGCACCTTGATGCAACGCAGTCGTGAGTTCGCCCAGATCGAGAGCCAACGCGACGCCGTCAACGGCGGCCAGGGCGCGCTGGCCGCCAACGACAACGAGGCCTATCGGTTCGTTGCCCGCAACCAACTAGAACTGGACTACTGGCAGGCCCGCATGAAGGCCTACGACGACTACATCGCCGCGCTCAAATGGGATCACACCCGTTTGGCCAAGCGGGCGCTACGCGGGAAGAAAGGCGCGCTGGACGGCATTGTTCCAACCGACATGGTCAAGGCGGCGCTCGGCCAATAGGTCATCTCTTTATTCTCGAATAGGTCATACCAACATGGATTTGTTGAACTTGCCGTTAGACATGCTCAGCTGGCTTTCGCCGTCATCGCAAGGCGGACTGGCCGATTACGCGCTGTTTCGCCTCATCAGTGGATGGATCACGACCCGAGTCGAGGACTTTGGGCTGGCGCTGATGGGACGGTCGATGTCGTTTGTGGGAGGGGTAGGGTTTTCCTTCGCCTTGCTCTGGCTGGTCTTCCAGGGCTACCGAATCCTCGGCGGCGCGCGGGAACCGATGATGGGCACCGTTCTGCAAGGAGCGCGGATGGCGGTCATCTTCGGTATCGCCACCACGATGGCGGTGAACAATATTTCGTTGAACTCGTTCTTGACCAAGGACATGGACAAGGCGATTCACGAGTTGGTGACCGGGAAGAAAAATCAGACGACCGCGAACAGCATCGATAAGTCGCTTGCCGTGGTGCAGCTCGCGATAACGGCTATCGATGGTGTTCAGCTGCTTGAGGCGGACCCGGAGTTGTTGGAGGAGAAGCGGAGCGCGAAAGCGTGGGCAACCATGGGTTCGGCTGGTCCCGCCATCGCAGCCGGTTGCATGCTGTTGCTTTGGACTTTCGCGCTCAACTTATGGATCGGTCTTGGGCCGATCTTCATCTTTGCGCTGGCATTTCCTGCTACCAAAAGCATGTTCACATCGTGGCTGAAATACGGGATAGGCACGTTGTTCTCGTTGGCCGTCCTGAGTTTTGTCGCCAATCTGCTGCTTGACCTTACGGTTCGTATAGCCACGTTCATGTGGCTGGCTAAGCTGGCCAATATTCCAGGTCTGAGTGCTGAGGGCATTACTAATCAGGCGATGCAGCAAGGTAGCGTAGGGATGATCATGACTGTGCTGATAATTTCGGTCCCGCCAATGGCAGCGCATTTCTTCCAAGGGCAGATAGGCAACTTCGTTTCCAGCTCGGCATTTGGCAGATGGGGTCAGGGAGGAGGAGGTGGAGGGGGCGGGCCAAGCCAAGGCCCTCCTCCCGCGGTTGTAAATCCGGTTCAAGATTCCAGTAGGGGGAACAACCAAACACCTCAGACAACCTACTCGCATATGAATCGGTCTGTCGATCAAGCGACACCAAAACATGAGAATCGCGTTAAGTCTGCTGATGAGGTCCGCAAGGAGTGACCGCCGTGAAAAAACTTCTTGCTCTGCTACTTGCATTTGTATCGCCGGCATACGCGGAAGGCGGCTGTCCGCCGGGGCAAATGCCGGGAAACCTCTCGGCTTCGGAGGGCACGGCAGCATCCATGGCTAGTTGTGTTCCCATTCCGGCGAATGGTCCGAGTAAGCCCCGGTGGGAAAGCCGTTGGGGAGCTGTTGCAACAGACGAGAATGGGCAATTTGGCATTGTCACAGGCATGAAAAGCGAGCGGAAAGCTAAGCAGGCCGCGCTGATTGAATGCGAGAAACGCTCTAGTGCAACATGCAATGCAAACTTCGCATTCCGCAATCAGTGTGCTGCGGTAGTTAATTCTCGCACACAGTCATTTTCTCAAAGCGCAGCAACAGAAGCAGAGGCAAGTGCGATTGGTCAGCGCCGCTGTGGGGAGTCCAGCGCTGGCGAATGCTGGGTCTACTACAGTGGTTGCAGCCTCCCCGTCCGTGCTCGCTAACGACTCACTCGATACGAATGCTATGAGCACGAAATCTGTCTTGATTCAACGCAGTGCCAACATCTCCAGGTTCTTGTCTTTTGTGGCCTTTGCCTTCTGGGGTGTGGCAATCAGTATGCTGGCCCTCGGGTGGGGAACTCTATTCGTGCCGATGCTAAAACTGGCGATTCTTGTCGGACTAGTTGCCGTTTTATTCCAGGGCCTAGTTGCGATCGGGTATACCTGGTGCGTGTTTTCTGCAATAGCATTCCGTCCCAAGAAGCCTTCGGAGTCTGTTCAAGCCGAAACCCGGCTACTGGTTTCTTGGGGCATCGCGTGGTTGTGCTTCGCTACTTTGTTTCTAGGCGCTTCCCTCATGCCGTATGTGTTGCTCAGGCCTTGGTTCTTTGTGGTGCTTTTGACTGGCTGCGTTGGGCAGGCTATCGGTATTCGTTTGTCCCGCCATCAGCATCTCGCCCGAACCGATGCTTCAGATGGGAAGCCGGATGGATCCTCATTTTTAGCGTAACGTTCTTGCCTGCTGGGGGCTCAACCGGCCGCGCCGGCCTTCTTCGACCGCTTCATCCGATACATCGCCTGATCGGCCTTTTCCAGCAGATCGGTGAGGTCTTCGCCGTCGTCGGGATACACCGCGCAGCCGATGCTGGCGTCGAGCGCGATCGGGCGTTGTTCGAACTCGAAGGCGAAGCGCAGCGATTGGGCCAGGCGCTCGGCCTGGGCGGCGGCGCCTTCGCGGTGTTCGATCCGCGGCAGGATCACCGCGAATTCGTCGCCGCCGACCCGCGCCACCGTGTCGCCGGCGCGGGCGAGTTGTTTCATGCGTTCGGCGAATTCGCGGATGGCGGCGTCGCCGGCGCGATGGCCGAGGTGGTCGTTGACCGGCTTGAGCCCGTCCATGTCGAGATTGAGGATGCCGATGCGGCGCGATTCGCGGTGCGCCTGGGCCAGGTTGTGGCGCAGGCGGTCGTAGAACAGCGCGCGGTTGGGCAGGCCGGTCAAGGCATCGTGAGTGGCCTGGTAGAACAGCTCGTTGGTTTCGTACTTGGCGGCGTGGTACATCGCCGCGGCGATCAGGCCCGACATCAGGTCGAGCAGATGCAGATCGTCGTCGCCGAAGCCGTGCGGTATCCGCGACATGACCTTGAGCACGCCGACCACCGATTCGTGATGCTTGAGCGGCACCACGATCATCGAACGCAGGCCGACCGCGCGGCACGCGGCGCGGTCCACCCGCGGGTCGGTTTCCGAATCGTCGCAGCGCAGCGGCGCGCCGGCGGCCACGCAATGGCCCGACAGGCTGGCGCCGCGGCTCAGGCGCATGCCCAGGCTGGACTCGGCGATGCCGGCGGCGGCGCGATAGACCATGTCCTCGCCTTCGGCCAGCTCGACCACGGCCCCGACCGCGCCGGTGAGGGTTTGCGCGCGGTTGGCGACCAGGTCCATCACCCCGCCCAGGTCCAGCCCGAGCTTGGCGATCTCGGTCTGGGTCTGGATCACTTTGAGCAGGCGCTCGGAGAACGTCTGCAGTTGTGGTTCCTGCATATTCATTGCAATCACCCCCCGGCGACCGCGGCAGTATATCGCCGGCAGGGTGAGGGAGTGTGGCGGAAGGATGCCCGCATTCAGGCCGGCAGGCACAGCGGTTTGCCGCCGGTAACCGGCGCCGAATAAGCTGCGCAGCGAGCGCACGGGCCAACAGGAGGGCCGGACATGCCGAAGGAACGGATCGAGCACCAGGCGTTGGACATCGCGCTGCCGGAGCGGACGAGCTTGCACGACGTGGTGAGCGAGGTGATCGATCGCGGCCGCCAGGGCTGGGAACCCGAGCGGGTCCGGCAGGCGCTGGTCGATCTTGGCCTGTCGGCGGGCGATGCCGACCTGGCCTGGGACCGGACCCACGGCGGCATCGTCCGGGCCGGCAGCGGGGCGCGCGACAACCGGCCGGACCGGCATCACGACCCCATCGCCTGGACCGCGTATGAGTTGGCCGTCGCCGACCGATCGATCATCCGCGACCTGCATCCGCCGGATCATCCGCCGCGTCCTTGGTGGCGTTGGACGCCTTGGTGACGACCCCGTAGGACGGTAAGTGGCCGGCTGCGCTGGGTAAGACAGATTCTCGAGGTTGCCGCGAGACGTTGACGTAGCGTTTCCAGGGCGATAGAGGCTATGGCGCTTCGTCTGCCGTGTCTGGTTTATTCCGAATTGGTTCGGGCGCCGATGAGGAGCGCTCAATCACATTCGGCGGTCTCCCTCAACGCGGTGAGCGCAGAACTTCATCGAGGTAAGGCAAGGCAATTGGCGAGGGTGCAGTGCCTATGTTTGCGTGCTGAACGCGAAACAGGATTGGCACGATCTCGGATGAATTGAACACTGTGAAAGGCTGGCCCCAGAACATGTTGTGTAGGTATGAGCCGTTGCCAAGCTCTGACATGTTATAGGCTCCTTCTCCCGTAAAAAGGTTGATCTGAGTATTTGGCGGCAAATAAGTGCCACCAAACCAAAACAACCTGTCTCTTAGCGGGGTGACCGTGCCGTTTGGGATTCTGTACCCGATCATCATCCCAAGATTTGTTGTGTCTACATAATCAATGGCGCGCAAGCAAATGCATTCCGCATTCGGAACCCCTGGCGCTCGCACTGTGTCGACGATGATGTCGCGAAGTGAAGTCGTGAAGTTCACTGGCAGGTCCTGTTACAGGAGTCGTTTGATGAATCGGGGGAACAGACCAAGAGCTCCCGATATGACGGCTATGGCAAGTACTGTTGAACCAAACCCCAGAAGTTTAGGGTCTTGTACAAGTCCAAAGCCTACTGGGCCTAAGATGCCCGTGATGCCCAGGAAGACTTTTGTGTAGCCGGCTGAGTTTTTGGCCGTGCTTACCTCGCTATTTAGGCGCGCTACCTCTAGCTCGTTCTGGTGGTTCTTTTTCACTAGTTGGTCGTGCTGGAATTCAAGTCGCGAGAGCTTTCCTTTAAGTTCTCGGATCTCGTTATCAAGATGGGTGGCTATACCTACGACCAAGGCATTCGCTCCCTCACTCCCGAACCCGCGCCCGCTATTGGCGGCACTATCAAGTGCGGAGATTAGTTGGCTGCTTGGGAATGGAGTTCTCGGTACAGGAGTGGGTTCGGGAGGCCGCTGTTGCTGACCATCCGCGCCAGCGATTACTGGCAATGTGTTATGGGGTTCTTCTGAAGACATTCGACCCTTCCGAGAGTCCATTCTGGGGCGATCTTATCAGGAGATTTGTGGGAAAGTTAGTTGTATTGGTACTTCGAGTAGGTACCCATGATCTCCACTATGGACATGAAAGCCAATTTCTTAGAGCGTGATGAGATTTATGTTCTTAATGGTGGATTATTGATGCAGGGGCGGTGTAATTCGAAGTTGCCAGTATTCTGATTTTCCAAAACGAACAGGCCCCGCATTTCGACGGGGCCTGTTCGCGAACTCTGATTGAAGTAGATGAGTTTTAGTTATGCCTCGACTTCTTCCTTATACGCATCGATCGGAATGCACGCGCACATGACGTTCTTGTCGCCGTACACGTTGTCCACGCGCGACACCGGCGGCCAGTACTTCTGCAGCTTCAGCGACGGCAGCGGGAACGCGGCCAACTCGCGCGGATAAGCGCGGGTCCACTCGCTCGCGGTGACTTGCGTGGCGGTGTGCGGGGCGTGCTTGAGCGGGTTGTCTTCGCGGTCCAGGCGGCCGTCTTCGACCGCGCGGATTTCGTCGCGGATCTGGATCATCGCGTCGATGAAGCGGTCCAGCTCGTGCTGCGATTCGCTCTCGGTCGGTTCGACCATCAGCGTGCCGGCGACCGGGAAGCTCAGGGTCGGGGCGTGGAAGCCGAAGTCGATCAGGCGCTTGGCCACGTCCTCGGCGCTGATGCCGGTGGCGTCCTTGATCGGGCGCAGGTCGAGGATGCACTCGTGCGCGACCAGGCCGTTGCGGCCGGTGTAGAGGGTTTCGTAATGCGGCGCCAGACGCTTGGCGATGTAGTTGGCGTTGAGCAACGCCACCTGGGTCGCCTTGCGCAGGCCCTGGGTGCCCATCAGGGTGATGTACATCCACGAGATCGGCAGGATGCTGGCCGAGCCGAAGCTGGCGGCGCTGACCATGCCGACCACGCCTTCGCCATCGACGGTCTTGGGCAGGAACGGGGCGAGGTGCGACTTGACCGCGCACGGGCCGACGCCCGGGCCGCCGCCGCCGTGCGGGATGCAGAAGGTCTTGTGCAGGTTGAGGTGGGAAACGTCCGAGCCCCACTTGCCGGGCTTGGCCACGCCGACCAGGGCGTTCATGTTGGCGCCGTCGGTGTACACCTGGCCGCCGTGCTTGTGGATGATCTCGCAGATCTCCACCACCTCTTCCTCGAACACGCCGTGCGTGGATGGGTAGGTCATCATGATCGCGGCCAGACGGCTGCTGTACTTCTCGGCGTTGCGGCGGATGTCTTCGACATCGACGTTGCCGTTGCTGTCGGTCTTGGTCACGACCACGGTCATGCCGCACATCTGCGCCGAGGCCGGGTTGGTGCCGTGGGCGGAGTCCGGAATCAGGCAGATGTCGCGATGGTCTTCGCCGCGCGAACGGTGGTAGGCGCGGATCGCCAGCAGGCCGGCGTATTCGCCCTGCGCGCCGGAGTTGGGCTGCAGGCTGACCGCGTCGTAGCCGGTGCACTCCACCAGCATCGCTTCGAGTTCGTCGATCAGCTGCTTGTAGCCGACGGTCTGCGCGGCCGGGGCCAGCGGGTGGATGTTGCCGAACTCAGGCCAGGTCACCGGGATCATTTCGGCGGTGGCGTTGAGCTTCATGGTGCAGCTGCCCAGCGGGATCATGGTGCGATCCATCGCCAGATCCTTGTCGGCCAGCGAGCGCATGTAGCGCAGCAGCTCGTGTTCGCTGTGGTGGGTGTTGAACACCGGGTGCTGCAGGAACGAGGACTTGCGCGCCAGCGAGGCCGGGATGGCGTCGGCGGTGGAAGCATCCAGCGCGTCGATGTCGAGCGCGGCGCCGAACAGGCCGGCCAGCGCGGTCAGGTCTTCGCGGGCGACGGTTTCGTCCAGGCTCAGGCTGAGGCTGGCGGCGTCGATCTCGCGCAGGTTGATGCCGGCGGCGGCGGCCTTGGCATGGATCGCCTTGGCGTCGATGCCGCTGACGTGCAGGGTGTCGAAGAAACCGTCGGCGACGCTGACGCCGGCCTTACGCAGCGCGGCGGCCAGGATCGCGGCCTGGCGGTGGACGCGGCGGGCGATCCGGGTCAGGCCGTCGGGGCCGTGGTAGACCGCGTACATGCTGGCCATCACCGCCAGCAGCACCTGCGCGGTGCAGATGTTGCTGGTGGCCTTCTCGCGGCGGATGTGCTGCTCGCGGGTCTGCAGGGTCAGGCGGTAGGCCGGCTTGCCGTCGGTGTCGACCGACACGCCGATCAGGCGGCCGGGCATCGAGCGCTTGTAGGCGTCGCGGCAGGCCATGAAGCCGGCGTGCGGGCCGCCGAAGCCGAACGGCACGCCGAAACGCTGGGTGTTGCCGACCACGATGTCGGCGCCGAATTCGCCCGGCGCCTTGAGCAGGGTCAGCGCGAGCAGATCGCTGGCGACCGCGACGATGCCGCCGCGCGCGTGGACCGCGTCGGACACGGCCTGGTAGTCGTGCACGCCGCCGAAGGTGTCCGGGTACTGCAACAGCGCGCCGAAGGAATCGACCGTCGCCGCCTCGGCGTCGTCGCCGACGTGCAGCTTGATCTCCAGCGGCTCGGCGCGGGTGCGCAGCACTTCCAGCGTCTGCGGGTGGATGTTCTTGGAGACGAAGAAAGTGTCGGACTTGGACTTGGCCGAACGCTTGGCCAGGGTCATCGCCTCGGCCGCGGCGGTGCCTTCGTCGAGCAGCGACGCGTTGGCGATTTCCATCCCGGTCAGGTCGGCGACCATGGTCTGGAAGTTGATCAGCGCTTCCATCCGGCCCTGCGAGATTTCCGCCTGGTACGGCGTGTACGCCGTGTACCACGCCGGGTTTTCCAGGATGTTGCGCAGGATGACGTTGGGGGTGTGGGTGCCGTAGTAGCCGCGGCCGATGAAGCTGCGGAACACCTTGTTCTGGCTGGCGATGGCGCGGATCTTGGCCAGGGCCTCGACTTCGCTGATCGCGCGCGGCAGGGCCAGCGGCTGGGTCGACTTGATCGAGCCGGGGACGATGGCGTCGGTGAGCGCTTCGAGCGAGTCGTAGCCGACTTGCCCCAGCATGTGGCCGATCTCGGCGTCGTTGGGGCCGATGTGGCGCTCGATGAAAGCGTCGTGGTGCTCGAGATCGCGCAGGGATACGTTCGTCATGGGCAGGGGGCGTCCTAAGGCAGCGTGCGGTGCCGCACGCGAGGCGCCCCTCTGTCCTTTTGCCTGAGAGTTTGGAAGCGTGCTGCGGTCAGGCAGCTAGGGGAGGGGATGGCCGCTGGGGCCGCTCCTGTCCGCGCTCGCTTCGTGCCCCTTCGGCGCCGGTTCCGCTCCGATGTGGCCGGGGCGGGCGGTCTCTCCAGAGTTTTGTACACGCGACGGTATAGGGCCTGAGCGATTACGGGCGTTGCGCCTTCGGCAGCGGAGCCGGCGTGGGCCGGGCCGCTTCTCCCACCGCGTGGTCGAAGCGGCGATTATAGCCCGTGCCGGGGTGGGTGGGGGTGGTTCAGTCCGTCACCCGGCGAGCGTCGCCTGGGCCCCTGTAGGAGCGGCGCGAGCCGCGACCAACCGCAGAGACGTACGAAAGCGCATCCCTCCGAAGCCAGGGCCCGCAATCCTCGCCCGCATCATTTTCCGGCCGTCGGACGCTTCGGGTAACTGCGGTCGCCCAAACCTCTGCGGTTGGTCGCGGCTCGCGCCGCTCCTACAAGGGCTTTCGGACAGATCGAAACAAGTCTTGCGGCATCGGCCGGGCCGCGCGGGAGTATGCTGTCGGGCCCCATTCATGCGAAGAGGTCCGGCCATGGCCGACAGACCGTTCCGCCTGCTGCAAATCGATCACGTGGTGCTGCGGGTGCGCGACACCGCCAACATGATCGCCTTCTACTGCGACGTGCTCGGTTGCAGCGTGGAGCGGCGCCAGGACGCCATCGGTCTGGTCCAACTGCGCGCCGGCAGTTCGCTGATCGATCTGGTCGACATCGACGGCAAGCTCGGCCGCGCCGGCGGCGCCGGGCCGGGCGCGGAGGGCCACAACATGGACCACCTGTGCCTGCGCGCCGAGCCGTTCGACCACGAGGCCATCGTCGCCCACCTGCAAGCGCACGGCGCGCGCATCGGCGATTTCGGGTCGCGCTACGGCGCCGAGGGCGAAGGCCCGTCGCAGTATCTGTTCGACCCGGAAGGCAATGTGGTCGAACTCAAGGGCCCGCCCGAGCACGCGCCGGCCGATTCCACCGTTTCCCAAGCAGCGAGCCGATGAGCGAAACCGCCGCAACTCCCGCGAAGACGTCCTTGTCGATGCGCCGGCTGGCCCTGTTGCTGGGCGGCCTGGCGATGTTCGGGCCGTTCTCCATCGACACCATCTTTCCGGCGTTTCCGGCGATGGCCAACGAGCTGGGCGCGGACAAGCTGGAGATGCAGCAGACCATCAGCGTGTATCTGGTGGCGTATGCGCTGATGAGCGTGGTGCATGGGCCGTTGTCGGATGCGATCGGGCGGCGGCGGGTGATCATCGGCGGGCTGGTGGTGTTCACCCTGGCTTCGGTCGCGTGCGCGCTGTCGGAAAGCCTGCCTACTTTGCTTTTCTTCCGCGCGGTGCAGGGCTTGTCTGCGGGTGTTGGCCTGATCGTAGGCCGCGCGGTGATCCGCGACGTGCTGCACGGCGACGACGCGCAGCGGTTGATGAGCCAGGTGATGATGATTTTCGGCATCGCTCCGGCGATCGCGCCTATCATCGGCGGCTGGATTCTGGGCTGGGCGCATTGGCCGGCGATTTTCTGGTTCCTGGTCGCGTTCTCGGCGATGCTGCTGGCGGCGGTGATCTTCCTGCTGCCGGAAACCCATCCGCCGCAGGCGCGGCTGGCGCTCAAGCCCAAGCGTTTGCTGCGCGATTACGTGGCGATCTTCCTCAACCCGCGCTTCCAGCGTCTGACTGCGGCCGGCGCGTTCAATTTCGGCGCGCTGTTCTTGTACATCGCCTCGGCGCCGGCGTTCGTGCTCGACATCCTCAAGCTCAACGAACGCGAGTTCGCCTGGTTCTTCGTGCCGACCATCGGCGGCATGGTGCTGGGTTCGTTCGTATCCGGGCGTGCGGCCGGCAAGGTCAGCGGCGATCGGCTGGTCAATATCGGTTTCGGCTTCTGCGCGCTCGCGCTGGCGATCAACCTGGGCTACAACCTGTGGACCGACGCGCCGCAGGTGCCGTGGGCGGTGATCCCGATGTGCATCGGCGCGTTCGGCATCGCCTTGGTGTTTCCGATCGTGACCTTGTCGATCCTGGACATGTACCCGCATCAGCGCGGTTCGGCGTCGTCGTTGCAGGCGTTTTCCGGGTTGGTGGTCAACGCCTTGTTGGCCGGGGTGATCTCGCCCTTGCTCAGCGACAGCGCGCTGCATCTGGCGATCGCAGGTTCGGTGTTGACCGCGATCGCCTGGGGCTTCTGGCGCTGGGAGGCGCTGGTGTCGAAAGCCGCCTGCGCGCGCATCCCGGACGATGCGGTGGTGGTGGAGCCGCAGGACTCGCTGTAGTCCGTCCGGCCATCGTGGCCGGATCGGGCGGCGCAGCCTCGATCCGGCCAAGCCGTGCAACCTCAGCGCGGCCGCGCGGGCGTAAGCTGCGACCGCGGCGCCGATGCGCCGCACCGGCAGCCAGGCCGCTTGAATGCGCTCCCAGCCATGTGCACACGCTCATGCAGGAGGCGCCGCCATGGCCCAACGCAGAACCTTCCATTTGTTCGATGTCTCGGTGCGCCGGCGCATCGAGCTGAGTCCGTCGATGCTGCGTTTCGTCTTCACCGGCGATTCGCTGGCGCAGGCGCGCAGTTTCGGTCCGGACCAGCGGATCAAGATTTTCTTTCCCAACGACGCCGGCGAGCTCAGCGTGCCGCGCGGCGAGGATTGGTACGCGCGTTACCGCGATCAGCACCCGGCGCAACGTTCGCCGATGCGCACCTACACCATCCGCGCATTGCGCGCCGAGTCGGCCGAGATGGAAGTGGATTTCGCCGCCCACGGCGATGCCGGCCCGGCCTCGCGTTGGGCGATGAGCGCCAGGCCCGGCGACCGACTGGTGCTGATGGCGCCGCACGCCGATCAAGCCGAAGCCGGCGGAGTGGAATGGCAGCCGCCGGAAGATGTGAGCGAAGTGCTGCTGATCGCCGATGAGACCGCGTTGCCGGCGGTGGCCGGCATTCTCGAATCGCTGGCGGCGTTGGCGCGGCCGCCGAAAGTGCGCGCTTTCATCGAAGTGCCGTTGCGCGCCGATGCGGTGCCGTTGCACGGGCCGCGCGATATGCAGATCCATTGGCTGCCGCGCGCCGAGCATCGCGATGCGACCCCGGCCGACTACGGCGCCCGTCTGGTCGCGGCGATCCGCGCGGCGCAGCTGACGCCGACGCGGACGCAGACCGAGGAAACGGCGCTGGCCGAGGTGGATATCGACCGCGACATCCTGTGGGAGCAGGCCGAGGCCGCCGCGTCGGACTTCTACGCCTGGATCGCCGGCGAGGCCGGCGCGGTGATGGCGATCCGCCGGCATCTGGTGGCTGAGCGCGGCTTCGCCAAGTCGGCAATCAGCTTTATGGGGTATTGGCGCAAGGGCCGGGTGTTGGATTGACCGGCGCTCGTGCGAGCGACTGCGCAGGGCCGGATTGCGACGGAAGCAGCTTGCGCCGTTCCCGCCGCCGGAACGATTGCCGGGTCAGATCAAACCCGGATCGGTAATGCCGTGCTCGCCGGTTTCCAACTTAGGCGGGATCGAACGGCTCACTCCAGCCCAGAGCGCTGCGACGGAGCGTCGTATAGATCAGCATCGATGCGCCCGTCGGTGTACTGGTACCTGGCATTTATTACAGGGGGCGCTTGTTGGCGGCTTGCTCAGATTCTAAGTTGATTTGGCCGAGCGGACTGTCGGGTGAGAGCGGGATTTCGAGGTCGCTGGGCGTTTGCAATCTGGGGAAAACAATGGACAAGGGGAGAGTTATGAATGCTTGGTATTGGCAGCGCGCAGTATTCGCCGTCGCGCTGCTGCTTTGCGCGACGACGCAGGTAAAAGCGGATGTGGGGCTCATGTGTCGCTCCATGCCCGGAGGTTCGGTCGTGGTTGACGGCATCGTGCATCCGTCTCAGCCGATTCAAGTTTGCGAATTCGTCGGCGACCCCACTGATGGCGGCGGAAGCGTTGGGGGCGGCAGCGGTGGCACGGGCGGCGGTGGCGGCGGCGGCGGTTTTGGCGGGGGAGAGGACATCTATCCGGAAGGGCCCGCCGCTGCCTTTCCGGTCGGTCCATGCTCTGGGGGCGATGTGGATCGCGAGCAACTCGCGTTCGCGACCTACAAAGCCTGGATGGCCGCGCAGTACAGGAATACGGGACGGCAGATGATTCAAGACGCCAAGTTCCGTGCCGAGCAAGCGACGATCATGTTGGTGTTCTGGAAGGACGGCGCAGGCACTGGCGCGATTTACCGAAGGACAGACTCGAGCTACGCCTCAAGTCACGGCATGCTTGAAACCGTGGCCCCGCGTTGCGAGTGATAGGGGAAAGAGAGCCTGACCCTCTGAATGTAGCGGATGAACGCTTCGTTCCTTCCCGGCAAATCGCCGGGAAGGGATGCAGGGTGGCGTGCCCTATCCGTATCGGCCTCAAATCAAACCCGGATCGGTGATGCCGTGCTCGCCGGTTTCCAGGCGCCCGCCGAGGCGGCGGTAGTACTCCGGATCGTTGGCGTCGGTGATCGCGAAGTCGTACCACTGCTGGCTTTCGTCGAGCCGGATCGCGCGGTAGCGCACCGCGCCGGCGCCGAGGCGTTCCAGCCGCGATTCGTACAAGCCGTATTCGTCGGCGATGTCCAGCCGCAGCGGTTTGCGGTTGGGATTGCGCAGGGCCAGGATCAGTTTGCGCCGACGCAGGCGCAGGTCGGCAATCGTGGTCACGCTGGGGTTGCTGCCGTGCAGCGAGCCGCGGAATTCGCGGAAGAACCCGTTCGGCGCGAACACCTGCAAGGCGTAGGCGCGGGCGCTGCCGGTCTTCAGGCTCCAGTCGCCGTGCAGCGACTTGCCGGGTTCGACCGTGTAGCGGCGCGGGATCGCATTGGGTTCGAGCAAATCGTAGACGTGGAACACCGCCGCGACCCGCCCGGTGTTGGCGAAGCTCAGGCGGATCCGCCGCGCATCGCGTTCGACCCGTTCGCCGACCTGCAAGTCGTAAGGCAGCGCGCGCGAGGGCTTGATCCCGCGTTCCTGCTGCGGCGCGTTCGCCACCGCCGGCGGCTTGGGCTTGGGCAGCTTGCTTTGCTCGGCGACGATGCTGTCGGCGTTGGAGGTATCCGGCAGGGTCGGGATCGGTTCGTGGTGCGGGTCGAAGAAATTGAACGCGCTGGTCAGATCGCCGCACACCGCGCGCCGCCACGGGCCGATGTTGGGCTCGATCACGCCGAAACGTTTTTCCAGGAAGCGGATCACCGAGGTGTGGTCGAACACCTGCGAGTTGATCCAGCCGCCGCGGCTCCACGGCGAGATCACGTACATCGGCACGCGCGGGCCCAGGCCGTAAGGACGGCTGTAGTAGATCGCGGGATCGCTCGACGTGCCGTAGGCCGGGCCGCTGCGGCTGAGGTGATGTTCGCCGCGCAGATCCACGGTGGAGCCGCCGATCAGGCGGTTGTCGGCGTCCAGCGACGGCGCCGCCGGCGGCGGCATGTGGTCGAAGAAGCCGTCGTTCTCGTCGAAGTTGACGATCAGCACCGTGCTCGCCCACACCGCCGGATCGGCGGTGAGCGCATCGAGCACGCGCGCGGTGTAGTCCGCGCCCCAGATCGGCGCCGACGGGCCCGGGTGTTCGGAGTATTTGGCCGGCGCGACCAGCCACGACACCTGCGGCAGGCGGCCGCTGCGCACGTCCGCGGCCAGATCGTCCAGGGTCCAGGTCTTCAGCGCTTTTTCGGCCAGCGCCGAACCCGGCGCGGCGGCGCGGAACTGGCGGAAACCTTCCAGCGGGTTGTCGGTGAAGTTGTCGTCCATGTCCTGGTACAGCTTCCAGCTCACCCCGGCGCGTTCCAGACGTTCGGGGTAAGTGGTCCAGAAATAGCCTTCGGTCGGCGGGCCGAGATCGTCGAAGTTGTTCGCCACCGCCGGGCCGCCGCCGTCGCCGGAGGGATTGTTGTTGCCGGTCCAATGGAACAGGCGGTTGGAGTTGGTGCCGGTCTGCTGCGAGCAGTGGTACGCATCGCACAGGGTGAAGGCGTTGGCGAGCGCGTACTGGAACGGGATGTCGGCTTCGCGGTAATGGCCGAGCGAGCGCTCGGTCTTGGCCGGCAGCCACTTGTCCATCAAGCCGTTGTTCCAGGCGGCCTGGGCGTCGGGCCAGCTGTGCGGGGTGCCGTCGATGCGCTGCGCGCTCGTGGTCTTGGTGTCGATGTGGTACGGCTGGATTTCGCGGCCTTGCGCATTGGTCTGCTGCCACACCGGCTTGCCGCTGGGCAGCGGAATCGGGAAGCGGTCGCCGAAGCCGCGCACGCCGCGCATCGCGCCGAAGTAATGGTCGAACGAGCGGTTCTCCTGCATCAGGATCACCACGTGCTTGACGTCGCGGATGGTGCCGGTGACGCGCGCGGCGGGAATGGCCAGGGCCTTCTGGATCGCGGGCGGGAACAGATTCAGGGCGAGGCCGGCGGCAGTGGCGCCGGCGGCGCCGCGCAGGAAGCCGCGGCGTTGGGAGTCGGGTTGGTCGGTCATGGGGTCCGGGCGAAAAATCCGCTGGGGAGCGGTGGCTGGGGGAAGCGGCGGGCAACCGCACACGCAGCGTGCTGCGCGCGTATGGCATTGCTGTGACCGCATACCGACCGGTGAGACGACTTGTGCGCTAGCTCGCGGAAGTGCGCGCGCGCGCTCGCAGCCGCAGCAATAGATGAACGGGCAGCCCGGCGATCACCAGCACCGCGCCCCACAGCAACGCTTCCGCACCGATGCCGGCCAGCGCGTACACGCTGAACGCGAGCGCGAAGGCGGCGACGGTGCGGCTGCGGCCTTCGCCGCGCATCAGCCAGGCCGCGCTGCCGGCGAGGTAGGGCAGCAAGGTCGCCGCGGTCGAGAGCAGGATCGAGAACACGAACACCTGAACCAGGGAGCGGCTGAAGTTCGCCAGCACCAGCATCGAGGCGAGCGCGCTGCCGATCAGTACGCCCAGCCACGGCGTGCCGCGCCTGTCGATGCGCGCGAACAACTGCGGGAACACCCGGTCGCGCGCGGCCGCCAGCGGCAATTGTCCCGACAGCAAGGTCCAGCCGTTGAGCGCGCCCAGGCACGACACCGCCGACACCGCGGCCAAGGCGATGCCCGCGCCGGCGCCCCACAGCGCGGTCGCGGCGTCGGCCATCGGCGCCTGCGATTGCTTCAGGCTGTCGATCGGCAACAGGCCGACCACGACGGTGCAGGCCAGTACCGTAGCGATGCCGGCGAGCAAGGTGCCGAACACCGTCGCGCGCGGAACGTTGCGCTCGGGATTTTCGATCGAGCCGGCCGGCACGGTGGCCGCTTCCAGGCCCAGCAGCGCCCACAAGGTCAACGCCGCGGTCGCATGCGCGGCCTGCGCCGGCGACAGCCCGCTGGGATTGAACGGCCGCAGCGCTTGCGACGGATCCAGCCACCACAGCGCGACCACGCCGAACAACAGCAGCGGCAGCAACTTCAAGGCGGTGGCGACGATCTGCACGCGCCCGGCTTCGCGCACGCCGAGCAGATTGATCGCGGTGCACAGCCACAACGCGCCCAGCGCGCAGGCCGCCGCGCGCGCGGGCGTGGCGGTCAGCGCCGGAACCAGGGCGCCGACGGCGCCGGCGAAGGCGATCGCGATGGCCGCGTTGGCGCACCAGATCGAGATCCAATAGCTCCAGGCGACGATGAAACCGACCGTGTCGCCGAACGCGCGATGCGCATAGGTGTAAGGGCCGCCGCTCTGCGGCCAGCGCATGGCCATGCGGGCGAAGGTGAAGGCCAGCAGCAAGGCGCCGCACAAGGTGATCGCCCAACCGATCAGGCTGATGCCGCCGTACGGGGCCAGCGCCGCGGGCAGCAGAAACACGCCGCTGCCGATCATGTTGCCGACTACCAGCGCGGTCGCCGCCCACAGCCCGAGCGGCCGGCGCGCAGCCGCTGCGTGCGGCGCTTGCGATGCCGGCGCGTCCGGCTCCAGGCCGTCGGCGCCCATCGGCTCAGTCGCCGCTCGCGGCCAAGGCCGCGCGATAGGCCTCGCGCAGCAGTTCCTGGAAATGGTGCACGGCGTTCTCGCGCAGCGGATTCAAGCGCCCGGCCACGTACGAGCCGCTGGCCAGTCCGCGTTGCACGTCTTCGCAGATGGTCAGATCTTCCAGTTGCACTTCGTCGCTGAAGGCCAGATCGGCTTCGCGCCGTGCGCGCGCTTCGCCCGAGTCGTCGGGCGTGTAGTAGAAATCGAACTCGACCCGGCAACGCTCCGCGCCCAGCGGCACCACCCGATTGGTCTGCAGGCGGCCGGGCAGGATGTTGAGCATGGTGTTGGGCCACATCCAGTAATACAGCGCATCGCCGCTGCCGTACAAACCTTCGCCGCTTTCCAGCGGACTCCACTGATAGGAATACCAGCGTGCGGTTTCGGTGATGTAGCTGCGGTAATCCAGCAGGCGGTTGAGGCCCGGGTGGATGTGCGGGACGTGGTAGCCCTCCAGGTAGTTGTCGACGTAGACCTTCCAGTTGCAGGCCACCTCATAACCGACCCGGTGGTGGTGGCCGTAACCGGCCAGATCGCGCGTCTGGCCGATGCGCGCGGCGATGCCTTCGACGAATTCGTCGAACTCCATCGCGGTCGCGGCGGCGGCGAACACCAGGCCTTGCCACACCCGCACTTGCAGCGCCGGCAAGCGCACCTGGGCCGGATCGAAATCCGGCGCGTGATTCATCTCCGGCGCCGAACGCAGCACCCCGTCCAGGCCGTAGGTCCAGCCGTGATAGCGGCAGCGCAGCGAACGCGCGGCCAGGCCGTCGCAGCTGGCGATCGGCCCGGCGCGGTGGCGGCAGACGTTGTGGAAGGCGCGGATCTCGCCGTCGTTGCCGCGCACCGCGATCACCGGCAGGCCGGCGAAGTCGGCGACCACATGATCGCCGGCGCCGCGCAGTTGGCACAGGTGGGCGATCAATTGCCAACCGCGATCGAAAATCGCCGCGCGGTCCAGCGCGGCCATGCCGGGCTCGACGTAATAGCGCGCGGGCAGGGCGATGGCGTGGCTCAGCGGCTGCGGCGCGAGATCGGCGCGATCGGGCCGGAGGCGGGCGATGACGTTGGCGGCGGGCTCGGTCATGGCCGCAGTATCCGCCCGGGCCGGGCCGGGCGCAAAGCCGCTATTGCGGCCCCGCGCGGCCCGCGGGTGGCTATACTCGGGCTACTCCAAAGCAAGGGAATGCCATGAATCAGTCCGCTATCCCCGATGTAGCCCTGGTCGACAACACCGAACAGCGCACGCCGCTGGTGCTGGTGCTGGATTGCTCGGGCAGCATGATGGGCGCGCCGATCCAGCAATTGAACGAAGGCCTGAAGCTGCTGGAAACCGAGCTCAAGGGCGATGTGATCGCGGCCAAGCGGGTGCGCGTGCTGGTGGTGCGTTACGGCGGTTTCGACCATGCCGAGGTGGTCGGCGACTGGTGCGACGCGATGGATTTCACCGCGCCCGTGCTTGAGGCCGACGGCACCACCCCGACCGGCCGCGCGATCGATCTGGCCTTGCTCGAGGTCGAGAACGAAAAACAGCGCTTCAAGGCCGCCGGCATCGCCTACACCCGGCCGTGGCTGTTCCTGATGTCCGACGGCGTGCCCACCGACGCGTGGCAGGCCGCGGCCGGCCGCGCGCGCGAAGCCGAGGGCGCCAACAAGGTCGCGATCTTCCCGATCGCGGTCGGCGAAAGCGGCGACGACGCGATCATGGGCCAGTTCAGCAGCAAGGGCCCGGGCGGGGTCAAGCGTCTGCAAGGCCTGCAGTTCCGCGAACTGTTCCTGTGGCTCAGCGCCAGCATGCAGGTGGTGTCGCAATCGCGGCCGGGCGGGCAGGCGCAGTTGCCGTCCACCGACACCTGGTCGGCGGTACCGACCTGAGCGGCGGGGTCGCGGACATGGGCTGGCGAATTTACGCGGCATCGGCGACCGGAACCTCCCACCTCGACAAAGGCATTCCCTGCCAGGACGCCTGCGCCTTCCACGCGCACGGCGATGCGCTGGTGGCGGTGGTCTGCGACGGTGCGGGTTCGGCTGCGCGCAGCGATGTCGGATCGCGGGTGGTCGCCGATACCGTCGCGCGCGAGTTGGGCGAGCGTTTCCAGCGCGAGCCGGATTGGCTGGGCGAGGATCGCGATGGTTTCTTCGCCATCGCCGCCGCGGCGGTGCAGTCCGCGCGCGCGGCGTTGATCGAGATCGCGGCCGCCGATGAGGCGTCGTTGTCGAGTTACGCGGCGACCCTGGTCGGTTATGCCGGCGACGCGCACGGCGGCTGGTTCTTCCACATCGGCGACGGCATCGGCGTGGCCGAGGCGGCCGGCGCGGACGGCGAAGCCGCGGCCGAGCCGGTGGTGTCGCTGCCGGCCAACGGCGAGTACGCCAACGAAACCTATTTCGTCACCGGCGAAGCCTGGCGCGAGCAGTTGCGGGTGTTGCGCGCGCCCGCGCCGGCGGCGCGGCTGGCGTTGATGTCCGACGGGGCGATGCCGTTCGCGATGCAGAAGAACAACGCCGGCCTGTTCCAGCCGTTCTTCGAACCGGTGACGCGCTATCTGGCGTCGGTGGATGAGGCGCAGGGCAGCCGCGCGTTGCTGGGCACGCTGGAAGATCCGCGCACCCACGGCATCACCTCCGACGACAAGACCTTGTTGATCGCGCTGCGGGGCTGAGTCCGGCGATGAGCAGCCCCAGCACCGGCAGCATCATCCAGATCGGTTCGCGCCGCAGCCGGCTTGGCCCGCTGATCAAGAGCGGCGGCGCCGGCAGCGTGTATCTGCTGCCCGACGACGCCGACGCGGTGGCCAAGATCTATCACGCCCGGGTCGACCCGCCCAGCTACACCGACCGGATCGAAGCGATGTTGCAATTGCGCCCGCATCTGCCCGATCAGATGGAAGGCGGCAAGCGCTACGTGCAGATCGCATGGCCCGACGCGGTGGTGCGCGATGAGCGCGGCCGTTTCATCGGTTTCAGCATGCCGGCGCTGGATGTGGATTCGACTTCGGAAGTCGAACAAGTGCTGCAAGAGCGCCAGGCCCGCGCCGCCGGGCTGCCGGTCGGGCTGGGGCACAAGGTCACCCTGGCGGCGAATCTGGCCTCGGTGCTGGCGGCGCTGCATGCGCAGCACCATTACGTGGTCGATCTGAAGCCGGTGAATCTGCGCTTCTATCGCGCCTCGCTGTATATCGCCTTGCTCGATTGCGACGGCTTCAGCATCCAGGGCCGCGGCCGGCGTTTCCACGCGCCGCAGTACACGCCGGATTATCTGGCGCCGGAGTATCAGATCCGCGCGCTCGACGAAGCCGGCGAGGAAACTCAGGACCGCTTCGCGTTGGCGGTGGTGATCTTCCAGTTGTTGAACTTCGGCATCCATCCCTACAGCGGCCGGCCCGCGCACGACCGCGTGCCCACCGACGTGCCCGGGCGCATCCGCGAGCGCTGCTACGCCTATGCGCGACGCGGCAATCCGGCGATGCAGCCCAATCCGGTCAGCGCGCACGCGATGATGCCGACGCAACTGCGCGATCTGTTCGATCGCGCGTTCGGCGATGTGCCGGCGGCGCGGCCGAGTTCCAGCGAGTGGGGCGATGCCTTGCGCGCGTATGCGCAGCCTTCGCGCGGCCTGATCGTGGTCTGCGGCAAGAACCGCGAGCACCAGCATTACGCCGGACAGGCCTGCGCCTCGTGCGCGCGGCATGAGTTGCTGACCCGCACCGCGC
>NZ_JBAMDI010000089.1:0-46792 GCF_036961695.1 Pseudomonas sp. CGJS7
GCCGGCGCCGCATCCGTCCCCGCTAGAGCGCCACCATGACCGATACCCCGCCCGACCACCTGTCCAACGACCCGCGCAGCAAGTTCTACGACCCGACCGTGCTCGAACGCGGCATCGGCATCCGCTTCAACGGCGTGGAGCGCAGCAATGTCGAGGAATACTGCATCAGCGAAGGCTGGGTGCGCCTGCCGGTCGGCAAGGCCCTGGACCGCCGCGGCAATCCGATGACGATGAAGCACAAAGGTCAGGTCGAAGCGTATTACCTGACGCCCGCGCCCGACGCGGAGTGAGCCCCGTCGCGGGGATGCCGGTGTAACGGCGCCCCTCGGCCGATGCAGCCGCCACGACCGCTGGCGGCTGCCGGCGCCCGCGAGAACCACGGACCGGCGATTTTTTTCCGCGCCGATGTCGCAAACGCGCCGCCTGGATCGTCGTAAGAGCATGAACCCCGAATCGCCGTCCGGCGCGGGGCCACACTCAGACCTTCCGGAGTATCGCCATGTCGCTCGCCGCCAGCCTGCTGCTGTTCAAACTGATCCTGCTCGCCGGACTGGCGCTGTGGATCAGCCTGATCGCCTTCAACAACCTCATCGCCTTCCGCAACGGCGTGTTCGCGATCGGCCAGCTCATGCGCATGGCGCCGCTGGAACAGGCGCCTGCGATCCAGACCCCGCTGCTGGCGCGCAAGATCGACAACCCGCGGCTGCATCGCGCGGTGCTGAGCATCGTGCTGGCCGCCGAGATCGTCAGCGGGTTGTTGCTGTGGTCGGCGGTGGCCGCGCTGGCCGGCGCCGGTGGGTTCGCCGATCCGGTGGCCCAGGCCAACCTGGCGCTGAGCGCGTTCATGGCCACCTGCTTCCTGATGCTGATCGGCGGCAGCTGGTTCGCCTACTACATCCGTCAAGACAACGTGCAGCTGCTGCACTTCGTGCTGATCGGCGTGTCGGCGCTGGCGCTGCTGGCGGTGAATCTGCGGGTCTGAGCGCGACTCAGGCCGCCGCGGTCTCGCGCAATTGCTGGCACAGCCGCCGCATGTCCTGGGCCAGCGTCGGCACCGTCTGCGGCAGGCGCAAGGCCGCTTCGATCAGCGCGCAGGCGCGCGCCGGCTCGCCGTCGATCGCCGCCAGCAAGCCTTCGGCGTAGGCGCCCAGCGGCGCCGGCTCATCCAACAGCGGCAGCAGCCATTCGCGCGCATCCTTGGCGGTACCACGCATCACCAACAGCTGGGCCAGTTGAAAACGCGCGACGACGAAGTGCGGCACCGCCGTCAACACCGCACGCAAGCGTTCTTCGGCGCGCTCGAACAGACCCAACTGCGCGTGCTGGATCGCCAACAGATATTGCGCGTGCAGATTGCCCGGGTCGCGTTCCAGCACGGTCTTGAGCAAGCGCACGGCCTCGACATCGCGCGCCTGGGCGATGGCGGCGAACGCGAGTTGCAGCAAGGCCGGGTTGTCGAGCCGGGTCGGGTCCATGGCGGGCCGGCGCCTCCCCGGCGCCGGCTATCGGTTGCGAGCGGGCATTGTGCCTTGGACCGGGCCAACGAAAAACCAACGCGCGTCATAACGAAAAGCGAAGACCCGCTTTCGTATGTTTCGCTCGCCGCCGCCCGGAGTGGAACCCCGAAGCGCCGCGACCGACGTTGTTACGTCGTACCACCGCCGCACAGCCCGATCATTGGAGGATCACCATGTTGCCGCGAACCGCGTCCCCGCTCGCCCTGCCCACCCGTCGCCTGCCCGCCGCCGCCCTCGCCGCGGGCATCGCCCTGTCGCTGATCCTGGCCGGGTGCAGCCGCAAGATCGAACATACCGACGAAGCCGCCTCCGCCGAACCCGCCTATGTCGAGAAGGCGCTGATGGCGGCCGACGCGCAGCCGGCATACGCCCCGCCTGCGTCGGCCAACACCGAGCGTTACGCCAAGACCGAGACCAACCCGATCCACCGCGCCGCCGAACAACCGGTATCGACCTTCTCCATCGACGTGGACACCGGCAGCTACGCCAACGTGCGGCGCATGCTCGCCGCCGGCGAACTGCCGCCCAAGGACGCGGTGCGGGTGGAGGAACTGATCAACTACTTCGACTACGGCTATCCGCGCCCGTCGTCCAAGGACACGCCGTTCAAGGTCTCCACCGAACTGGCGCCGTCGCCGTGGAACGCCAAGCGCGTGCTGATGCAGATCGGCATCCAGGGCTATGACGTCGACAAGAGCGAGCTGCCGCCGGCCAATCTGGTGCTGCTGATCGACACCTCCGGCTCGATGGATGAGCCCGACAAGCTGCCGCTGCTCAAGCGCGCCTTCGCCCAGTTGGTTCCGCAGCTGCGCGAACAGGACCGCATCTCGATCGTCGCCTACGCCGGCTCGGCCGGGCTGGTGCTGCCGCCGACCCCGGGCGATCACGGCGGGGAAATCCTCGACGCGCTCGAACGTCTGCAAGCCGGCGGATCGACCAACGGCGGCGAAGGCATCCAACTGGCCTACGCGACCGCGCGCCAGGCCTTCGTCAAGGGCGGCATCAACCGCGTGCTGCTGGCCACCGACGGCGATTTCAATGTCGGCGTGTCCGATCAATCGGCGCTGGAAACCATCGTCGCCGATCAGCGCAAGTCCGGGATCGCCTTGAGCACGCTCGGCTTCGGCACCGGCAACTACAACGACGCCATGGCCGAGCAATTGGCCGACATCGGCGACGGCAACCACGTCTACATCGATACGGCGCTGGAAGCGCAGAAGGTGTTGAACGAGGAATTGGGTTCGACCTTGTTGACCATCGCCGGCGACGTCAAGGTGCAGGTGGAGTTCAATCCGGCGGTGGTGGCCGAGTACCGGCTGATCGGTTACGAGAACCGTGTGCTCAAGCGTGAGGATTTCAACAACGATCGCGTCGACGCCGGCGACATCGGCGCCGGGCACGACGTGACCGCGTTGTACGAGCTGGCGTTGGTCGGTTCCGGCGGCGAATCGGTCGATCCGCTGCGTTACGGCAAGGGCAAACAGGCCGAAGCGGCTGGGCCGGCGTCGGCAGACGGCAAGGCCGGCGAAGTTGCGCTGCTGCGTCTGCGCTACAAGCGGCCGGGCGAAAGCGACAGCCGTCTGATCGAAGCGCCGCTGTTGCGCAGCGACATCGCCGGCGAACCCAGCGAGCGCATGCGCTTCGCCGCGGCGGTGGCCGGCTACGGCGACATGCTGCGCGGCGGCACCTATGTAGGGCAGAACTTCGGCTGGGACGGGGTGATCGGGCTCGCGCGCAGCGCGCGCGGGGACGATCGCGATGGGTATCGCGGGGAGTTTTTGCAGTTGGTGCAGACGGCCAAAAGTTTGCAGGCTGCGGGTGGGGCTACTCAGAGTGCGGCTGTGGCTGCGGAGTAAGCCCGGCGGCCCTCACCCTAGCCCTCTCCCGCGCTCCGAAGGAAGTCACCTTGGGTGGCGAGCGGGAGAGGGAACAGATGCGCCGCGTCTAAAGCCCCTCTCCCGCTTGCGGGAGAGGGGTTGGGGTGAGGGCAGCTCTAAGCGCCCTGCACCACCGCGCTATCGCGCTTGTTCAACCCAACCGCGTAATACAGCACCACCAGCAAAATCAAAAACGCCGGCCCGACGTACAACGCCACCCGCGTATCCGGGAAGTACGCCATCAACCCGATCACCAGCACCAGGAACCCCAGCGCGATCCACGACGCGACCGGAAACATCGGCATCTTGAACGCCAACGCCTCACGCTCGGCGGCGCTGAGACGCGCACGGAACTTCATGTGCGACACCAGGATAACGCCCCAGGTCCAGATCGCGCCGAAGGTCGCGATCGAAGTCACCCACACGAACACCTTGGCCGGCGCCACATAGTTCAGCACCACGCCGATCAGCAACGCCGCCACCGACACCAGGATCGCCGCGCGCGGCACGCCGCCGGGCGAGGTGTTGGCGAAGAACGCCGGCGCCTGCTTCTGCTGGGCCAGGTTGTAGAGCATGCGCCCGGTGCTGAAGATGCCGCCGTTGCACGAGGACAACGCCGCGGTCAGCACCACGAAGTTGATGATGCCGGCCGCCTCGCGGATGCCCATGCGTTCGAAGGTCATCACGAACGGGCTGCCGGTGGTGCCCAACTCGTTCCAGGGGTACAGCGACAGAATCACGAACAACGCGCCGACGTAGAAGATCACGATCCGCCAGAACACCGAGTTGATCGCGTCGGGAATCGACTTGGCCGGATTGGCCGCCTCGCCCGCGGTCAGGCCGATCATCTCCACGCCCAGGTAGGCGAACATCACCATCTGCAGCGACATCAGCACGCCCTGCGCGCCGTTGGGGAAGAAGCCGCCGTGCGCCCACAGATTGCTGATGCCGGTGGCCACGCCGTTGTTGCCGAAGCCGAACACGATCATCGCAAGGCCCGCCAGGATCATGCCGACGATGGTCACGACCTTGATCATCGCGAACCAGAACTCGAACTCGCCGTAGGCCTTGACCGTGATCAGGTTGACCGAGCCCATCGCCACCAGCGCGGCCAGCGCCCACGCCCACTGCGGCGAATCGGGGAACCACACCTGCATGTACACGCCGACCGCGGTGATCTCGGCCACGCAGGTCACCAGCCACAGGAACCAGTAGTTCCAGCCGGTCAGATAGCCCGACAGCGGGCCCAGGTAGTCGCGCGCATAGCGGCTGAAGGAACCGGCGACGGGGTTGTGCACCGCCATCTCGCCGAGCGCGCGCATGATGATGAAGATCGCGCCGCCGCCGAGCAGATAGGCCAGCAGGATGCCGGGGCCGGCGAGCTTGATCGCGTTGGCCGAACCCAGGAACAGGCCGACGCCGATCGCCGCGCCCAGCGCCATCAGGCGGATATGGCGCTCACTGAGGCCACGGTGGAGTTGCTGCTGGTTGTTCTGCATCCGCGGGGCTCCCGGCTGCTCCCGACGCGACGACCGCGCTGCGCTCAACGCGGCCGGGCCGGAATCGGCGAAGCATACTCCGGGCGTTGCGGACGCGGCAGGGCGGGGGTTCCTGATTTTTTCGTTTTTTCTTCCTTTTGGGGTTTCGCGGTGCTGACAGAAGCCTCAGGGCACTGTGCTGTGTCGCGACCTTGTCCCCTCATCCGCCCCTTCGGGGCACCTTCTCCCGCTTGCGGGAGAAGGGCTCCAACCACCCCTCTCCCGCCGCTCCAGGCTCCCTCTCCCTCTCCCTCTCCCTCTCCCTCTCCCTCTCCCGCTCGCGGGAGAGGGCTGGGGTGAGGGCACGCGAAAAACCAACAACGACGCAAGCCCCTCCCCAAACTCAACTCTTGAGCTTGTACCCCGTCCGGAAAATCCACCAAACCGCCGCCAGACACAGCAGCATGAATCCCGCCGTCATCCCCACGCTCAGCACGATGTCCACATCGGACTTGCCGTAAAAACTCCAGCGAAACCCATTGACCAGATACACCACCGGATTGAACAGCGACAGCCCGCGCCAGAACGGCGGCAGCATATCGATCGAATAGAAGCTGCCGCCCAGGAACGTCAGCGGCATCACGATCATCATCGGAATCATCTGCAACTTCTCGAACCCGTCCGCCCACACCCCGATGATGAAGCCGAACAGGCTGAAGGTGACCGCGGTCAGCACCAGGAACACCGCCATCCACACCGGATGGACGATGGTGAAATCGACGAAGCAGCGCGCAGTGACCAGCATCAACAGCCCCAGAATCACCGACTTGGTCGCCGCCGCGCCGACATAACCGCAGATCACCTCGACGAACGACACCGGCGCCGACAACAGCTCATAGATCGTCCCCGACCACTTGGGCAGGTAAATGCCGAACGACGCATTGGAAATGCTCTCGGTCAGCAGCGACATCATGATCAAGCCCGGCACGATGAACGCGCCGTAGCTGATCCCGCCGATTTCCACCATCCGCGAGCCGATCGCCGAGCCGAACACGATGAAGTACAACGAGGTCGACAGCACCGGCGTGGCGATCGACTGCATCAGCGTGCGGAAGGTGCGGTGCATCTCGAAGAAATAGATCGCCTTGATCGCATGCAGGTTCATGCGCGCGCCTCCGCCGTTTTCGCCGCTTGCGGCGACTTGACCAGATTCACGAAGATTTCCTCCAGCGAGCTCTGGCTGGTGTTGAGATCCTTGAACTCGATCCCGTGCTCGCCCAGCCGCTTGAGCAACGCCGCGATGCCGGTGTCCTCGGCCTGGGCGTCGAAGGTGTAGATCAGTTCGTTGCCGTCCTGGGCCAGACTCAACGAGTCGTGGACCAGTTCCGCCGGCAGCGCCGCCAGCGGCGCCTGCAACTGCAGGCTCAGCTGCTTCTTGCCGAGTTTGCGCATCAAGGTGCGCTTGTCCTCGACCAGGACGATCTCGCCCTTGTTGATCACCCCGACCCGGTCGGCCATTTCCTCGGCTTCGTCGATGTAGTGGGTGGTCAGAATGATGGTCACCCCGCTGTCGCGCAGTCGCGACACCATCGCCCACATCTCCCGGCGCAGTTCCACGTCCACGCCCGCGGTGGGTTCGTCCAGAAACAGAATGCTGGGCTCGTGCGACAGCGCCTTGGCGATCAGCACCCGCCGCTTCATCCCGCCCGACAGCGCCATGATCTTTTCGCCGCGCTTGTCCCACAGCGACAGCTCGCGCAGGATCCGCTCCAGGTACGCGGCATCCGGCGCCTTGCCGTACAGGCCGCGGCTGAAGCGCACCGTGTCCCACACGGTTTCGAACGCGTCGGTGTGCAGCTCCTGCGGCACCAGCCCGATCGCCGAACGCGCGGCGCGGTAGTCGCGGACGATGTCGTGACCATCGGCGAACACCTTGCCTTCGCCCGGATTGACGATGCCGCAGACGATGCTGATCAAGGTGGTCTTGCCGGCGCCGTTGGGGCCGAGCAAGGCGAAGATCTCGCCGCGGCGGATGTCCAGGTCGACCCGTTTGAGCGCCTGAAAACCGCCGGCGTAGGTCTTGGTCAGGCCCTGGATGGAAACGATGTTGGCGGTGGGTGTAGCGGCCGGTTCGGCAACGGACGGCATGGCGACTCCGCGAAAGACGGCACTTGCGTGCGTTCGCCGGCGCGATGGCGCCGGCACGGACCGCGCACGATCCGCGGTCGATTCATGCGAAGCGGCGACACCGCTTCGCGCGCGGGCCAGTGTACGGCGCGCGCGCGCCGGCCGGTTGCGCGGCGCACGCGCGATCGGCCGCGCTGGCGCAACTCAGCGTTCGGCCAGGTACGCGTCCAGGCGTTCGAAGGTCTCGGCCCAGCCGGGAATGATCTGCTGCGATTCCATCTCGACGCGTTCGGCTTCGCTGGCGAAAACAATCTCCAGGCTCAGCAAGGTCCGCTCCGGACCGTCGTCGGCGAAACTCACCGTCACCCGCGATGGCTGCGACGGCCGCTCATCGTCCCAATCGTCGACATAGACCAGGCGCTCGGGTTCAAGGATCTGCTGATACACGCCCTTGATCGGATACTCGGTGCCGTCCGGGGCGATCATGCAGATGCGGAATTGGCCGCCGACGGCCACATCCATCTGCCGCACCACACTGCGGAACCCGTGCGGGCCCCACCAGCGCGCGACGTGGACCGGATCGGTCCAGGCCAGAAACACCAGATCGCGCGGCGCATGGATGATGCGTTGCAGGGTGATGCTGCGTTCTTCGATGCGGTGAGTGGTGCGGGCGGGAGGAACGGCGAGCGTGCTGGAACCGTCTGACGTCATGTCGGAACTCCTGAGCAGGAAAATCCGCGCCGCGCCTCGGGGGAGCGAGGCCACTGCGGCACGAACCGAATTGAATCGATCTAATCAACCGCTTTATATTTAACCGCCAAGGAAACTACAACCCGTAGGGGTTCGCGTCAAGGCGGCCGACAAACAGCATCCAGCTACTCGTCCCAGACGCTGAGACCGGCGAACGCAACCACCTTCTCCGTCATTCCGGCGCAAGCCGGAACCCATTTTGATTTCACCTCCGCCAGCGCGCCCGACGCTACCTATCGCCGCATCCCGCGGCTCACTGCTGCGGCTCCACCGGCGGCGGCTTGCGCGGCCGCTTCGGCCCAGGCGCCGAATGCCGCCCCTGCGCCGAATCGATCTGATCGATCCAGCCCGCGCGCGACTGCGCGAATGCATCGGCGTAGGGCACGTAAGGCTTGATATCCAGCACCGGCGTACCGTCGAGCAGATCGACCCCGCGCACCACCAACGCCCGCGCCTCCACCGCCACCAATTCCACCGCCGACAACCCCAACGGATTGGGCCGATGCGGCGAGCGCGTCGCCAACACCCCGCGCTTGGGCCCGCCGCGCGGCGGTTTGACCTGCGCCTTCCAGCCCTGACTGCGGCTGAAGGCGAAAATCAGCCAGATCCGCTCGAACCCTTCCAGATCGGCGAAGGCCTCAGCCGGCAAATCCTCGACGAACTCGACCCGCGCCTGCGCCGCATCGCCGCTCTGCGTGCCCTGCACCACGGTCGACTGATGCGGCGCGTCGATGCGCAGCGCGTAAGGCGAGCGCAGGTAGGCGATGGGCGTGCACAGATACTGTTCGGACATGTCGGGGGCAACGGCGGCGGCGGCCTGAGCAAGCGGCATTGTCGCCCTCGCCGCGGCGGTTCCACCAGCGCCGCGGCAACGCCCGATATGCGTTTTGTCACTGCTGCGCCCTGCGCCGATGGCGCTATCCTGCCGAACCACCGGCGCGACCGCCCGGTCTCCCCCGACGCCACCTCGAGGCCACGATGAAATACCTGGTGATGATCTACAACGACGACCAGCTGATCGAAGCGCTGCCCGACGGCGAATACGCGACCATGATGCGCGGCTGCCTGAGTCACGCCGACGAAATGCGCGAACAGGGCGTGCTGCTGGATTCGCAGATGCTCGCGCCGCCGGCCGAGTCCAAATCGGTGCGCACCCGCGCCGGCCGCACCACCTTCCTCGACGGCCCCTTCGCCGAAGCCAAGGAATACCTGGGCGGCTTCAACCTGATCGAAGCGGCCGACATGGACGAGGCGCTGCGGATCGCGCAGGAATTCCCGTGGAGCCGCACCGGCCGGATCGAAGTGCGCCCGGTGCTGGATTTCGAGAACGTGCGCAAGCACTTCGACGCCTGAGACCGTACCGCCAAGGCCCCGACTGAACGGGGCCATCGGCGCGCCGCGGGCGGCGAAGCGTGAATTGCCGCCAACCGCGATCGCGCGCAACGCTGCGTTTAACCCAATGACGCTAGGCAGGGCCGCCGGGCGGGCGGAGAATCGGCGCGTACCCACCGAATCGGAGTCCGCCATGCACCTCCGGACCGCAGTCGCCATCGTCCTGGCCGCCGCCGCGCTCGCGGCCGGCGAGGCCGGCGCCAAATCCCGCACCGTCACCGATCCCGACGCGCCGCGCGCCCTGCCCGAACAAGGGCCGGTCAGCGTGCGCTGGGACAATCCCGAACAATTCAGCGAAATCCGCCAAAGCCGCAATCGCTTCGAATCCCGCCGCGGCAACTGGGTCGAGCAACTGGCCGAGTACGTGCGCAAGCGCGCGCAGAAGCAGCTGCCGCCCGGCGAACGGCTGGAAGTGGAGATCACCGACATCAAGCGCGCCGGCGATTACGAGCCCTGGCACGGCCCGCAGTTCGACGACACCCGCTTCGTCCGCGACATTTACCCGCCCAAGATCGCGCTCAACTTCAAGCGAGTGAGCGAGGACGGTCAGGTGATCGAAGAAGGCCAGCGCAATCTGCGCGACATGAGCTTCCTGATGGGCCCGCGCACGATCAGCGACTCCGATCCGCTGCGTTATGAGAAGCGGCTGATCGACGACTGGCTGTACGACGAATTCAAATCCACCGACGCGCGCCGCAGCGCCTCGCGCTGAAACCCAAACGAAACGGCCGGGCAATCGCCCGGCCGTTTCGCATTCGCCCGCGGCGAAAGCGGCGCTTACTGGTCCGCGTGCGGCGGCGCGGCGTTGGGGTCCATGAAGAACACTTCCCAGGTGTGGCCGTCCAGGTCGTCGTAGGCGCGCTGGTACATGAAGCCGTAATCCTTGGGCTCGTGCGCGGTGGCGCCGGCGGCGATGGCCTTGTCGACCAGCGCATCGACCGCGGCGCGATCGGGCACGCTCACCGCCAACAGCGCCTGCACCTGCTTCTTGGCGTCGACCAGGGTCTTCTGGGTGAAGCTCTGGAAGAACGGCTCGACCAGCAGCATCACGAAGTTGTTCTCGCCGACGATCATGCAGGTGGCGTTCTCATCGGTGAATTGCGCGTTGAAGCTGTAGCCCAGCTGGGTATAGAACTCGACGGTGCGGGCGAGGTTCTTGACCGGCAGGTTGACGAACAGTTGCGAATGGGTGGTCATGGCGATGGCTCCGATATTGGGAAGGAACACGGCAGAAGGGGTTGGCTGCGGCGGGCGAGTCGGTGCGGATCGCTTGGAATCCGGTCCGTTTCCTGCCTGCTCCTGACAACGACGAACCAGGATCGCGGGAATCGACAAACTCTACGAAAAATTTTTTGCCCTCCCCAGTACCGCCTGTACCGGCCTCGGCCGGGCCGCTTGGCCCGGCGCCGGCCGGGGTTTAACGTGACCGCACTCGCGCCACCCGGACGTGGCCGAAGGGGAACCCCGTGGCCACCAACCGTATCTGGCGCACCGCGCTGCTCGCCGCCCTGCTGGCGCCGGCCGCCGCCCAAGCCTGCATCAACACCACCGCCACCGATCTGCAAGGCCGCCAGTTCGAACCCGCCTGGTACGCCGTCGGCAGCGAGATGACCGACCGCCTCAGCAAACCCTCGCGCAACCGGCCCGGCCTCAAGCAAGTGCGGGCCACCATCGCCCGCGTCCGCGCCGAGCCCAACTTCAACAACCTCAACGACCTGGGCGTGGTGCTGATCTACCAGGGCCAGTACGTGCCGGCGATCCGCCATTTCACCCGGCTGGAACAACGCTTCCCCGGCCGCCACCAGACCGCGGCCAATCTGGGCACGGCCCTGGAACTGGCCGGCTACGACGACATCGCCCTGCGCTGGATCCGCCTGGGCTTCGCCCGCAACCCCGATGAGCACTACCGCACCGAGTGGCTGCACGCGCGCATTCTGCAAGCCAAGATCGCGCTCAAGCGCGATCCGCGCTACCTCGACGCGCGTTCGATCGCCGGCGTGGACTTCGCCGCGCAGACGGTTCCGCCGATGCCGCCGATGCCGGCCGGCAACGACGGACGCCCGGTCACGCCGGGCTTGCTGGAACGCTCGCTGAGCTATCAGTTGTTCGAACGCACCCAATTCGTCGCGCCCAAGGATCCGGTGGTGGCCAATCTGCTGCGCGACTGGGCCACCTTGCATCTGATCGGCGGTTCGGTCGAGAACGCCGATGCGCTGTACGACCTGGCCGTGCGCTACGGCGCGCCGCGCGACCGGCTGCTGCAACAGCGGCAGGCGCGGGCGCGTGAGGCGCTCAAACGCGCCGGCGACGCCAATGGCGGGCAATGCGCGATTTGCGGCAGCTGAGCGCGAGGGCTGGACTGGACCTTTAGGCCGGCGAACGTGGCGAGTGCATCGACTCGCGCGAGGCACTGGTCTGAGTCGATCGCGTCGGACCGGCGCATTGTCCTCAATCCGCGTTCCCCCCCAGAACGTCATTCCCGCGAAGGCGGGAATCCAGAGCCTTAAGCGTCATCTCACCAGATCGTCATTCCCGCGAACGCGGGAATCCAGAGCCTTTCGTGCGAGAACGCT
The DNA here is from genome assembly GCF_036961695.1 of Pseudomonas sp. CGJS7. NCBI lineage: Bacteria > Pseudomonadati > Pseudomonadota > Gammaproteobacteria > Pseudomonadales > Pseudomonadaceae > Pseudomonas > Pseudomonas sp. CGJS7. The sequence continues at coordinate 11,715 of NZ_JBAMDI010000089.1, forward strand.
TGAAGTCGCTGGATTCCCGCCTTCGCGGGAATGACGTTCTGGAGGGATAACGCTGAAGTCTTCAGGCATCAGTCCTTCAGGGGCAAAGCGGCCCGGTCTTCGCGCCGCGGCGGCTGAGCAATCGGCAGCGCCGCCCGCGACAACCTCGAAACCCACGGCCTCAGCGACTGATCCGGCCGCGCGCACTGGCCCGGTCCGGGCGCGTGGTCGATAATCGCCGGGCGGCAACGGGCCGCGCAGCCGCAGCCAGGGGGCCGGGTGTCGCATAACGCTTGCCGGCAGTGCAAAACCCGCCTCGCGCCGGCCGCCATCGTGTGCCCGCACTGCGGTCTGGCGCGGCCGGCCTGGCAGGCGGTGCGCCCGTTCCCGTCGATGCTGCGGGTCATGCGCGCCAACGGCCTGCTGTACAAAATCATCGGCGCGATCGTGGTGGCGATGATACTGACCACCACCTGCTCGCTGGTCACCGGCGACGTCGACTACCACATCGCCGCCCTGCACAAGAAACGCAATCTGGTCGCCGACCGGCGCGAACTGCTGCTGCACGAGCAACAGCGCTTGAACCTGCCCGACGCAGCCTCGCTCAACCAGCCTCCATCGACCGCCAACACCCGCCTGCCGCCGGCGCGCGACAACCAGGCGCTGCTCGACGGCATCGGCGTCATCGCCGGCGAAGTCGGCAGCCGCAGCCGTTACCGACAGGCCCAGGCGCAGGCGCAGATCGACGCGCTGCATCTGGAAGACCAATTACTGCCGGAAAACCTGCTCGGCCCCGAGGGCATCCGCAGCGGCCGCGCCAACAACCGCCGTTACCTGGAACTGCTCAACTATTCCGTCGGCGTCAGCCGCGCCAGCCAAGCCGAATTCGAACAACGCCTGCGCGCGCTGATCGGCGAAAACCCCGAAGGCCGCCAAGTCATGACCGACTTCGTCGCCAACACCGCGCGCCTGCGCCAGGAAGACACCGCCCTGCTCAAGAACCAGCGCGCCAGCATCGCCAAGAGCGAACAAGTGCTGGACCTGGCCCAGGCCCGCCTGGGCAAGATCCAGATGCAGGACGGCACGATGATCTTCGAAGATCCCAAGGACGCCGAACAGTTCAACCGGCTGATCGCCGAGATCAAGTCATTGGCCGAACAACGCACGCTGATTGAGCGCCAGCGCCAGGTGCGCATGCACGCGTCCTTGCAAGTGATACAAAAGAGCCGCCCGCCCGAGAGCCGCTCCGACCAACCCACCAAGCGGTAAACCCACCCGCCGTAAACCCTCACACCGTCATTCCGGCGAAAGCCGGAACCCATTTTGACTTTGCTCTCACCAACCAGAGCAGCACCACTCGATCCGCGCCGCTATCCCCGCGCCCCCACCGCCAACCGCCGCCCAATCGCCTCCCCCAACTCCGGCCCAGACGGAAGCCGCAAGCCAAACTCCTCCCGCAACACCGCCATCACCGCCTGCGCACCCTCCAACTCGCGCCGCTCGCTGGCCGCGCCGATGCGATGGATCGCGAAACTGCCGTTGCTCAAGGTCTTGCGCCAACCCGGCCCGGTACGCGCGACGAACAACTGATCGCGGAACGGCGACTGCGGATGCGCCGACACGTACCAATTGCCGACCTCAAAATCGATCGCCGCCTGCGGCTGCGTATCGAACACATACAACGCCCGCCATTCACCGCCGACCTTGGCGCGCAGCACATAGCTGTCGTCGCGGCGGTCGAGCCGATAAAGCTCATGCGGCGTGCCCTGCTCGCCGCGCTCGGCCAATCGCAACGGCGCAGTCGGCACCATCCCGCCGAAACCGACATCGGCCAGATACTCCACGCCCTCGACCGTAACCAACACCACCAGATGAGTGCGCGCGGTCATCGCATCCTCCGGACCGCCCATCACCACCCGTCCGGTGATCCCGCGCGCCTGGAATCCCAGATCCTGCAGCAGCGCCAAAAACATCAGATTGAGTTCGTAGCAGTAACCGCCGCGGCCCTCGTGCAACAGCTTGCGCTGCAACGAAGGCAAGTCGATCGGCACCGGCGCGTGCACCAGCGTGGCGATGGTCTCGAAGGCGAACTCGCCGGTGTGGCGCAGCTGCAACTCGCGCAGGGTCTCCAGACTCGGAGGCGGCGCGCGCTGGAAACCCAGGCGTTGCAGATACAGCGGCAGATCCTGCAGTTGCGCGGACATCGGCTTACCCGTGATCGTTCGAATGCGGCTTACGTTAAGGCCTCAAGCGTGGTTGAGGTCAAGCCGAGCCCGCCCGAAGCCGAGACGCTCAGCGAATCACCTCGGCGCAAGCGTTGCCCTCGGTCAGATACGAGAACACCCGGTACGCGCGGGTGAACACCGCGATCTTGCACGAGCGCTGCGCGCCGGCCTTGCTTTGGAAGCTCTTGTCGTAAGTCAGCCGCGACTCGCCGCGCATGACCTCGGTGGTGTCCGACGGCTCGCCCCAATGCGCGCGGAACTCGGCCTCGGCGCGGTTGACCCACGGCTCCAGCAAGGCCGCGCCGGGCTGCCGCCCGCGATCGGTGTCGGCGGCCTTGGCGCCGGTGTGCACGCGGGCGAAATCGTAGCCGACGTAGGCGCGGCCGGCGCAATTCGGCGCCGACACCGCGCACGCGGCGCCGTGCACCGCACTGCATTGGCTCAGCGCGTCGATCCGCGCGGCTTCGGGGTAATCGCTCTCGGCCACGAACGGCGCGCCGCCCTTCTTCGGCCACGCCGCGGCCAGACAGCTGTTGCTGTGCGCGGCGATCGGCTTGCACGCGCCGCCGCCGCACTTGGCCGCGGCCTCGCTGAGCGCCTGCGCCTGCGACAAGGCATTGGCCGCGGCGTACACGGCCTTGCCGTTGCCCGCCAACGCGCCCCACAACAAGCGGTCGTCGGCGGCGACTTCGAACAAACGCGCGCGCTGCTCGCCGCTCAGACCCTGGGCATGGAACAACCCGCCCGCGGTGCCGCTGCACAGCGGCTCATCGACCAGATTGCAGAGCTTGTCCGGGCTCTTGCCGTTGCAGCCGCTCAAGGCGACCCGGCTGGCCGCGATCTCATCCGGCCCGGTACCGCTGGCGAACTGAGCATCGGCGTTGCGCGCCACCGCGACGCAAGCGTTGTTGGCGCTGGCCAACACCGCGCAACCCTGCCCGCCGCGATCCGCGCACGCCTTCAGCGCCGCGCTTTCGGCCTTGCGCTGGCTGCCCACGTCGCCGGCGCCGGCGACCTGCGCCAACCCCGGCGATGCGGCGACCGCGCCCCACCCCTTGCGCGCCTGCGCTTGCGCCCGCTCGCGCATCATCTCCATCGGAGTGGGTGGCGGCGGCGGTGGCTGATTCTGCGCCGCCGCCTGCATCGCCTGCTGATGCGGGATGATCACGTTCTGCACGAAGTTCTGCACGCATTGCTGCTGTTGCTGCGCGCCGGGCACCGAGCAGATCGCGCCGGCGTCCAGACTCCAGCCCAACAGCGCCAGTGCCGGCAACAACAGAATTTTCTTGGTCACGTCCATGAGTGCGATTCCTTGGTCGGGTTTCATCGTCGCCGCCGGAACTTCGCGCGATTCCGCGCTAGCCGCCGGCGGGTTCATCCTTGAGCCGCGGCTCGGTCAAGCCGTCGGCATCAAACACTATCAACTGCGGTGCATCCTCAAAGCCAGGCCGATGGTCGCACAGATGCTGGTGACCGTACCCGTCACCCATGCGTTCCATGGCCTCGGCCGCTTCTGCGAGAAAGGCCGCGATCTGCCGCAATTCCTCGGGACGGGCCGCCAACGTGACCTCGCGCAACCGAAGCGGACCCGGCGGCCCGATGGCCGCGCCGTCGTCGCTGTAGCCGAACAGTTGCATGCGCCCTTCCGAAGATCGATCTCGAATCGCCCGATCATAAACTCTGCCCGCCGACCTGATCGGACGCACTGGCCGCCGGCCGCGCCTTGACCGATACTCCGGCTGGCCGCCGTAGCGATGGGGATCGCCGGGCCGGCCTACTCAGCCAAACCAACTCAAGGGGACGACAGGATGTCGAACGCAGTCTGCGATCAATGCCAGTCCGAAATCGGCGCGGGCGCGCGCACCTGCGCCCGTTGCGGCGCGCCGGCCTTCGCTAACTTCATGCCCGACCCGCGCCGCACCTCTCGGAGGCAGGCACCATCGAACGCCTTCGTCACCTGGGCCGCGATCGGCGGGGCGCTGGCGATCATGGCGGTGCTGGTCGGCATCGGCATTTTCTTCGGCATGCAACAGCGTGCGGCCAGCAATCGCGAGGCCAATGCCCTGGCCGATACCAGCCGCGAGCTGCTGATGCAGCAGCAGCAACGGATCAAGAACGGCGGCGCCGGGCGCGCGCCCGACGGCCCTGCGCCCGGCGCGTCGACCGAATTGGCACCGGCGCGCAGCGAAGCCGAATTGCTGCGCGGGCTCAACGTGATCCTGCGCGAAGTCGGCCACAAGAGCCAATACCGTCAGGCCCAGATCGAGGCGCAGATGAACGCGCTGAAGATCGAGACCGTGCTGGAACCCAAGAGCCTGGTCAGCGCCGGCGCCATCCGCAACGGCCGCGACATCGCCGCGCGCTACACCGCGTTGCTGGAACAATCGGTCACCGCCAGCCGCGAAAGCAACGACGAACTCACCCGCCGGGTGCGTGCGCTCGCCAGCGGCTTGCCCGCGGGCAAGCGCCAGTTGGGCTTGTTCGAAAGCAGCACCGCCAAGCGGCTCGCGCTGGAAAGCAGCCTGATCGCCAACCAGCGCCGGATGATGGCGTTGATCGGGCAAATGCTGGATCTGGCCCAGTCGGGCCTGGGCCGCATCCAATTGCAGGACGGCAGTCTCGCGTTCCAGAACCAGAACGACCTGGACCGCTACAACCAGCTCGCCGACCAGATCCAGGCCACCGCCGCCGACGAAACCCGCATCACCCGCGAGCAGCAGGCGATGCTGCGACAGGCCATGACCCAGGTGGACCGACTCAAGCGTTCCTGAGGCGCGCGCCGCGCCGATGCACCGCGATCAAGCGCCGGCCATCTCGATCAGCTTGGCCACGGTGTTCAAGTTGCGCGCGGTGCCGGCCTTGGCCGCGGGCACGACCAGTTTGGAATCGGCCATGCCCTCGCCGTAATGCACGTAGATCTCGCGCTCGCCCAGCGCGATTTCCTCGCCGTTGCGGTGCTTGACTGCCGCCAACGCATCGGCCGGCGGCGCGCCGTCGAGAAAGATCACCACCGCGCGATTGGGCGCGGCCTGCTTGAACGGTTGCGCCGCCAGCGCGCGCGCCATCTCCGCGCCGCTGCGCAGGATCACTCCGACCGGCTTGCCCGCGTATTCGGCCAAGCGCTGCTCCAACGCCGCCTGCACGCGTGCCGCGCTTAGCGCGCTGCGGAACACCACGTTGCCGCTGGCGATGTAGGTGCGCACCTCGGTGAAACCGGCCGCTTCGCACATCGCGCGCAGTTCGGCCATCGGCAGTTTTCCGGTGCCGCCGACGTTCACGGCGCGCAGCAAGGCGATGTAGGTCTGCATGGCGGCGGCACCGCGGCGCTGAGAGAGGAAGGAAGAAGAACCGGACGGTGCGGCGGGCTACCGGTTACCAGATCAGATCGTCCGGCACCTTGAACTGGGCGTAGTACTCATCGTCCTCGCTCAGCGGTTCGGCCGGCGGGTTCTTTTGCCCACCATGATCGAGCACCACCATCGCCGCATCGCGCTCGCGCACCTTTTCCGCCGCCGCGCGCGGTATCAGTTCGTAGTCCTCGCCGTGGCGCGCGATCGCCAACGCGCCGCTGGCCAGTTGCGTGCGCAGCGCCGCGTCGATGTAGATCGTCTTGATCGCGGCGCCGTCGTTGAATCGATAGGCGATCTCGCCCTGACGCTTGACCTTGTTCTGCTCGACGATCTGATGGATCTGCGCGCGCAACTCGTGCGCGCGCGCCTGCGCCTTGCGCTCGGCCTCCAGCGCGCGGTCGCGCTCGACCTTCTCGGCGCGGACGCGTTCGGCCTCGGCCTGTTCGGCGCTGGGGCCCTGCGGCTGCTTGGACTGGCGCTGTTTGTTCTGCTCGCGCACGGCCTGGGTGGCCTGGGACTTCTTGGCCAGGCCGGCCTTGAGCAGTTGGTCTTGGAGGGGGTTTCGCATACGCCGCAGTCTAGTACGGGCGCTGGGCCGCGGAAACCAGGGCGCGCGGGCGGCACTGCGATTTCAACCGCCAACCGGGCCCTTTCTGACGAACAGCTCACGTTTGACCTGCGCCAGCGTTTTGCGTTGCGGGTCTTCGGGCAGCAGGCCGAAAGCCAGCACCATCTGCGCGAGCAGGTCCGAGTCGGTGAACAGGTAGGCCAAGGGAACTTGCAGTTCCTTCGCGATGCGTTCGACCGCGGCGATGTCGAGCGTATCGTCCGGCTTCAGGTACTGGGTGAATCGGGCTTTTTCAAAATCGAAATGCCAAGCTGCGTCCATGCTTGATCTCCTTCGCTATGTGCCCAAAGTCGGCACTGACAAATAGTCATTTATCGACTTTTATTTGTCAACCATTTCTGACGGGACAACATTCCTGGACTTATACAGACTCTGTTTATGGATACCTTCGGCTCAAGAATACGATCGCTGAGAAAGACACGAGGCTGGTCTCAAGAAAAGCTTAGTTTCGAGCTCGATGTTTCTCCTGCCACCGTGTCCAAATGGGAAACGGGCAGAATCGAGCCGAACTTAAGACAACTTGAGCGGTTTCTCCGCATATTCGCGCGAGACGGAATGACACTGGAGTGGTTGATCACCGGTAAAACCGGCGGGAATTCGGTGAGCAAGAAACCGCGCTCAGGCACAGAAACTTCACCTCGCAATGTCGAAACGCAAGACGAACAGATCTTGCTGGTGCGCTACCGCCTGCTCTCTTCCAAGAAACGCAAAATGCTTCTTGGCCTGTTGGAAGACTGAGCCAACCGCGCAACCTCATCCCGCGGGCGCATCGTTAGAATCGCCCCGACACATTTCCCTTGCTTCAAGGAACGACAGCAACCCCATGAAGATCGCCCCCTGCCTGCTCGCGCTCGCCGCCGGCTTGTTCGTCACCGCTGCCCAGGCCGAAGAGCCCAAGGCCCGGTTCCGCGTCCACACCGCGCCCGCTTCGGCGGCGCCTGCCGCCTCAACCGCTGCGGCCAGTCCCACCGCTCCTGCGGCGGCCCCGACGCTGCCGAAGTCCACGATCCCCCGCCCCGCCGGTGGCGTGCCCGCCCCGTGGCAGGGCAAACCGAAACCGGCCTCCTCGGTGCCGGCGGTCTATCTGACGGAATGGAAGAAAGCCAAGAACCGCGACCGTTGTGCGGTGCTGGCCTTGCAGGACGCGGAAAAGGAACCGGGCATCAAAGTCCGCCGCGCCGATTTCTCCGACGGCTGGGCGGTGGCTTACGACGCACCCGGCCAACGCAGCGCGTTCGGTGTCGCCGGCACGGGCCTGGACGTGGACGGCAAGGGCTACACCTTCCCCAACACCGTGGCGTGGAGCGACGGCAGCAAGGCCAGTTACGGACTGGAAGGCGGCACCGGGCCCAAGTATCTGGGGTATCTGGAAGTCGCTGGGCAGCGGTGCCTGTACAACGTGTGGTCGGCGCGCGGCAAAGAGCATCTGGAATTTCTGTTGAACAGTCTGCGTAAAGTGCAGACGCCGTAACAACGCCGAAAGATCGCGCGATACAACCACCCCGTCATTCCGGCGAAAGCCGGAATCCATTTTGACGTTGCTCTTGTTGGCCTGAGACCGCGAACAAAGCAACAGCAAGATCAAAATGGATTCCGGCTTTCGCCGGAATGACGGGTGTGTGTGAGTTCGAGGGCGGCGGCAGGTGCGCGCCGGTGACCGGAGTGTGCGAACGCGTGCTGGATGTTCTCGCAGCCAGGCTGAGCGCTTACTCCGCCTCGCTCGCCGCCACCAATTCATCCGAACGGCGCGCATCGGCACGCGCCCAGAAATAAATCAGCAACCCACCCAGCGCAGTCAGCGCACCGACCACACCGGTCGAAGTCCAGCCGTAACCCGCGGTAATCGCCATGCCGCCAAGCCACGGCCCCAGCGCATTGGCCATATTGAACGCCGAGTGGTTCGACGCCGCCGCCAAGGTTTGCGCCGAGCGCGCCACGTCCATCAGATGCGCCTGCAACACCGTCGCCAACGCACCCATCGTGCCGACCGCCAGCACCGCCGGCAGCACCGTCCACAGCGAACGCGCGGCCAACGGGAACAACAGCAAGATCGCCATCGACCACAGCAAGATCCAAGCCGCCGCGCGGAACTGCAACCGGTCGAACAACCAACCGCCGCCGAGCGTGCCGAGGATGCCGCCGATGCCGAAGGCGACCAACCCGAGCGGAACGAAGGATTCGCGCACACCGGTCACGTGCACCAGCGTCGGCGCCAGATAACTGAAGACGCAGAACATGCCGGCGAAGCCGATCGCGCCGATGCCCAGCGCCAGCCACACCGGCTTGCGATTGAAATCGCGCAGCTCGCTTAACGCATCCGGACGCGGCGCGTGCATGCCCTTGGGCAACACCCGCGCGGTCATCGTCACCGTCGCCAACGCGATCAGCGACACCAGCGCGAACGCCCAGCGCCAGCCGAAGTGCTGCCCCAGCCACGTCGCCAGCGGATTGCCCACCAGCAGCGCCACCGACAAACCCAGCATCACCCGCCCGACCGCTGCGCCGCGTTGATCCGGCGGGCTGATCCGCGCCGCCACCAACGCGGCGATGCCGAAGTACGCGCCATGCGGCAGGCCGGCGACGAAGCGCGCCAACGCCAACGTGTAGTAACCCGGCGCCAACGCGCTGGCCAGATTGCCGAATGCGTAGAACCCCATCAGCACCAGCAACAGACTGCGCCGCGACATCTTCGCGCCGAGAATCGCCAAGGTCGGCGCGCCGACCACCACGCCTAGCGCGTAGGCGCTGATCACATGCCCGACCGCCGGCTCGTTGACGCCCATCGCCCGGGCGATGTCGGTGATCAGCCCCATCACCACGAACTCGCTGGTGCCGATGGCGAAGCCGCCCATGGCCAGGGCGAACAGGATCAGGCCGACTTGGCGCGGCGACAGGACGGGGGCGGGCGCGGCGGCGCCCGGGGAGACGGGGCTGGCGGAGGTCATGGGGGCATTATTGTGCTTTGCAGCATTTGGCGCCATTGCGGGGATTGGCTGCTGGGCCTGGGGTGGGGCCAAAGCGTATGCTCCCGCCTCGCCTTTGCCTCATCGCCCCGCCCGCATGGAAGACGCCTACCGCGAAGTGGAAAAAGCGCTCGGCCGCCCGTTGTTGGAGCGCGACCGCAACAGCGTGCCCAACCTGAACGACGTGTCCGATGCGCTGCTGGCCGACGCGCGCACGGTGCTGGCCAACAGTCCGTCGCCGCTGATGGCGCATGTGTTTTTGCGCTACTACTGCGGCGGCGAGAACTTCCGCTATCTAGCCAATTTCATCGAAGACGTGGTGCGCGGAAACCAGTCGGCGGCCGAGTGGGGACTGGGCGATCACGCGTGGGCGCCCGACACCAGCCTGCAGGATCAACTGTACAAATCCCGCGACGCCCTGCTCGAGCCGATGGGCGGCTATCACGGGCTGCGGTTTCCGGCTTATTTGCAGGCATGGACCGACGGGGCCAGTCATTCCGGCGCGCCCGTCAGACCCTTGTATGGCGTGAACTACCGCAACTGGACCGAGTACTGCAAACCGGGCGTGTCGCTTTTTTCCACCTCGACGCTGGAACCCGCGCCGGACATTCACTCCACCGTCTGCCGATGGATCGCGGCCCGTATCGCGCGTTGCACCGCCGCAGGCCATCTGCCGGGAGTCGAAGGCTTGCGAGCCCGCTGGGGCGAGATCGAGATCGCCGACCTCGCCGATTGGTCGCCCGATGCACGAACCGCGCTGGCGGTGCTGTTGCGAGAGTTGCGCGAACTCGGCCCCAGCACCCAACACATTCCCGGATTCAGAGCCCCGGATGAGTGGTACCACCACGCCGCTCAGTCCGATAACGAGTAAGTCAGCCGCGCCAACCCGTCTTCGAGCGCAACCGCTTCGCGCAAACGCAGCCGCTGCCGCGCGCTCAACCCCGCGAACAGCGGCTTGCCCGCGCCCAACAACACCGGCTGCACGACCAGACACAGCTCATCGACTAAACCGGCGTTGAGCAAACTGCTTACGAACGCTGCGCCTCCGACAGCATGCATATCGCGACCGGGCAGCGCCTTCAGCCGTCGCAGCTCATCGAGTTCGCACACGATACGGGTCTGCGGCCACGCCACCGTCGACAACGTGCGCGACAGCACCACATGCGCAGTGCGCGCGGCGACCTGCGCGTACTCGATCTCATACGGCAACGCCGGCCGTCCGGCGAACGGCAACACCGCGGTGGGATCGGCCTGGATAGCGCTCCAATAGGCCTCGTAACCGGGATACATGCCGGCGCCGAGCAAAAAGGTATCGACCCGGTCGACCAGCCCGAACCGGTCTTCCCAACTGTCGACCCAATCCAGCTCGCCTTGCGGCCCCTCGATGTACCCGTCCAGCGAAATCTGCAACGCGGCGATGATCTGGCGCATACGGCGGCTCCGTCAGTCCCTGGGAAATTCCCGCGCCGGTCTCGGCGCGGGCTGTATCTGTTAGACGAACCGGCGGGCCCGGATTCGACAAACCGGCCGGCCGGGCGCGCCGGCCCCGCCCCTGCCGCATTCGCAAACCGTCATCACCGCCACGGCGGTAAGCTCCCCCCATGCGCGTCCTCCTGCTCGAAGACCAAACCGACCTGCGCGAAGCCGTCGCCGGACGCCTGCGCGGCCACGGCCACGCCGTCGATGAAGCCGGCGACCTCGGCGAGGCCGAGTCGTTCGTGCAGTCCTATGCCTACGGCGCGCTGATCCTGGACCGCACCCTGCCCGACGGCGACTCGCTGGCGTCGCTGCAGCGCTGGCGCGAGCGCGGCATCGCCACGCCGACCTTGTTCCTGACCGCGCGCGATGCCGTCGCCGACCGCATCGAAGGCTTCGCCAGCGGCGCCGACGACTATCTGGTCAAACCGTTCTCGATGGACGAACTGATCGCCCGCATCGGCGCCATCGCCCGGCGCGGCGGCGCGATCCGCCCCAGCGTGATCCGCATCGCCGATCTGGAGATCGACCTGGGCCGGCGCGAGGCGCGCCGCGCCGGCATCGCGCTGCCGCTGCGGCCGAAAGAATTCGCGCTGCTGCAATTGCTGGCCGAACGCACCGGCCAGGCGGTGCCACGCCAAGAGATTCTGGCCGCGTGCTGGGGCGAGGAGCAGCAACCCGCGTCGAATGCCGAGGAAGTATTGATCGCCACCTTGCGCCGCAAACTCGGCGACCCGCCGCTGCTGCGCACCGTGCGCGGTTCGGGCTATCTGCTGGAAGCGCCCGATGCCGCGCGCGCGTGACCGTCTGCTGCGGCGGCTGCACCTGCGCCTCACCGCGATCTGGACCGCCGCGTGGCTGCTGTGCGTGGCCGCGTTGTGCACCGTCGCCATCCTCACCCACGCGCGCCTGACTCAGCTCGACCTCGCCTCCAACCTGCGCCTGCGCGCCACCGCGGTGTACGGGCTGGCGTGGTTCGACGCCGAAGGCCGCCTGCACGACGACATGCTGCGCAAGGAACCGGGATTGCTGGACGGCGATGCCGATATCTGGATCATCGACAACGGCCTGACGCCGCGGGTGTTGCTCAAACCCGCACGTCCGCGCTTCGACCTCGCCGCCCCGTTCGCGCTCGCCGACGCGGCGATGAGCGACGGCCCCGAGGGCCTGCGCGAAGGCCGCGACCGCAACGGCCGCGCGTATCTGCTGCAGGGCAAGGAAACCTACGACGATCACGACCGCGCCGTCGCCACCATCCTGGTGCTGGCCGATCCGTCCGCGCGCGACGCCGCGCAGGCCGCGTTCGTGCGCTGGACGTTGTTGATCGCCGCGGCCTTCGCTGCGCTCGGCATCGTGGTCGGCAACGTGCTGTCGCGGCGTTCGTTGCGGCCGGCGATCGCTTCGTTCGAGCAACAAGAGCGCTTCCTCGCCGCGGCTGCGCACGAGCTGCGCACGCCGGTGGCGCGCTTGCAGGCGCTGTGCGAAACCGCGCACGACGGGCGCGAGCCGGCCGAGCAGGTGCTGGGCAAGGTCGAGCGCGTCGCCGGGCAGACGGCTGGGTTGGTCGACAAGCTGCTGCTATTGGCGCGGCTGGATGCGGCGGCTGCGCCTGCGAGCAAGGAGCCGGTTCGGTTGGATCTGTTGGTAGAGGCGGTGATTCCCGAAGACCGCGATGTGACGTTCGAGGCGACCCAATCGATCGTCGACGCCGACGTGCGGCTGATTCAGACCGCGGTGCGCAATCTGATCGAGAATGCGCTGGTGCATGCGGCGAAGGGCGATGCGAATGAGCCTGTCGCGGTCACGGTCGAGGCCAACAAGATAATCGTCGAAGACCGCGGCCCTGGATTCCCCGAGGACTTGCTCGCGCGCCTGCGCGAGCCGTTCGTTTCGGGACCGGGCAGCCCGGGTAGCGGTTTGGGATTGTCGATCGTTCAGCACATCGCGCAGTTGCATGGTGGCGAGCTGCGTTTGTTGAATCGGCCCGGCGGTGGCGCGCGGGTGGAGCTGATTCTGTAAGGCCAGATCTCTGCGCCCAGCAAAGCCGCGTCACTCACCTCCCGTAATCTCACCTACCGTCATTCCGGCGAAAGCCGGAATCCATTTTGATTCTGCTGTTGATCTCCGCAGCCTTGACGCTGAAGAGCAGCGAAAAGCAACGTCAAAATGGATTCCGGCTTTCGCCGGAATGACGGTAGGAGGGATTGCGGCAGGTGGGATTACGACGGTGGGATGACGCGGGACGGGCCGCACAGCCCGGCAAACGACGTCCAGCCAGCCCAGGTTCACGTCCAAGGACCGGTATCAGCTGGATATCAGGTTCGCCCCGTAACCTGCGCCCCGACCTCCCCCCAACAGACCCGCCGCCATGCCCACCCCGAACGTCCCCGCCGCCCGCCCGGGCTTGCTCGCCCTCGCCGCCGGCGTACTGTTCGCGCTCGCCCTCGCCCAGCCCGGCACCGCGCGCGCCCAGTCCGGCTACATGCCCGACGAAACCGCGCGCCACGACGCCACCTGGCTGCAATGGCCGCACGCCAACACCTACGGCCGCGCCTACCGCGACCGCCTCGACCCGACCTGGGTGGCGATGACCCGCGCCCTGATCGCCAGCGAGAAGGTCAACATCATCGTCTACGACCGCAACGAAGAGACCCGCGTGCGCAAGCTGCTCGGCGCGGCTGGCGTGTCGCTGACCAAGGTCAACTTCCTGATCCGCGCCACCGACGACGTGTGGGTGCGCGACAACGGCCCGCTGTTCGTCTACGACGGCAACGACCGCCTGAGCATCGGCGATTGGGGTTTCAACGGTTGGGGCCTGGACGCCTCCTACCGCAAGGACGACACCGTCCCCGCCGCCGTCGCCCGCAGCCTCGGCCTGCCCAGCGTCGACTTGAACGATGTGATCCTGGAAGGCGGCGCGATCGAAGTCGACGGCCGCGGCGTGCTGATGGCCACCCGCAGCTCCACCCGCGAACCCAACCGCAACGCCGACCTCAGCGAGGCCGAGCTGGAAGAAGTGATGCGCGATCAGCTCGGCATCAAGAAGTTCATCTGGCTCGACGGCAAGGACGGCGGCAAGGAAGACATCACCGACATGCACATCGACGGCTTCGCCCGCTTCGGCATGCCCGACACCATCGTCACCATGAGCCGCACCGATCTGCGCGAATGGGGCCTGTCGGCGACCGACGTGGAGCGGCTGTACAACGCCAGCGACGTCGACGGCAAGCCGTACCGCTTCGTGCAACTGCCGCTGACCGCGCGCGACGTGGTCACCACCTACGGCTATGAGCTTGGCTACAAGGGTTCGTACGTGAACTTCTACGTCGGCAACACCGTGGTGCTGATGCCGGAATACAAGGATCCCAACGACGCGGTGGCCAAGGCGATCCTGCAACGCGCGTTCCCGGGCCGCACCGTGATCGGCATCGACGTGCGCAACCTGTACCGCAACGGCGGCATGGTGCACTGCGTGACCCAGCAGCAACCCGCCGCGCTCTGAGCCGCGGACCGAGGTGGGCGCCCGCCATCGGGCGCCCACATCCTTGCCGATTACGTGTCACCATATTCGGCAAGGAGCTTCTCATGAGCAAATACCAAGTCACCCCACGCAAAGACAAATTCGAAGGCGAAGACCTGCCCGGCAACACGGTCTGGCACGGCACCCACGTGCATTACCTCAGCGACGCGGAACTGCCCGCTTATCGCATCACCGTTCGCGCTGGCTTGCTGTACCGCCCCGACGGCACCTTGTTCGACACCCGCGACGCTTACACCCTCTGGCACGGCGATGGCCGCGCGATCTTCGTCATGCACTGCGATGGCGCGATCTATTCCGCGCCCGAACACCGCATCGGCGTGTTCCACCATTCCAGCCTCGGCCAAGGCCGGCCGGTCGCCGGCGCCGGCGAACTGGAAGTCCACGACGGCGTGCTGCGGGCGCTCACCGATCACAGCAGCCACTACTGCCCATCACGGCAGTACACCGAGCAAGTGCTGGCGGAACTGGCGGCCGGCGGCGTGGATGTCGCGTCGGTCGAAGTGGTGCGGCGTTACTGACCGCACGCGCCCGGTTTCATAAGCCGCGCAAAACAAACGGGCCCGTCCACGCATGGACGGGCCCGTTTTGCTTTGTCGCGACCGCCGTTACAGCGCGCCGGCGACGATGCCCGACGCCGCGCCCGCCGCGGGGCCGGCGGCCGGCGCGGTCACCGGGTTGGAACCCAACACCGCGCCCACCGCCGCATCGGTGGCCACCGTCGCCACCACCTTGATCACCACCTTCAGCCACTTCGGCAGCTTCGACTGGCTTTCCTCGCGCTCGATGTAATACGGCGTCCAGAACTGCAGCGAATGCCGCGCCGTGCTCAGCGAGGCCAGAATGCCGCGCGCGCCCGGCGACTTGTCGCCCAACTGCGCCAGCGCCTGATCTTCCAGCGCCGCCAGCGCCCGGTCGATTTCCTCCGGCGACTGCGCCTGCGGCGACAGCGCGCGCTCGATCTTCGCCACGAACGCGTATTCGGCCGGGGTGAACTGGGTGCGGTACGGCGCCACGCGCTGGCTGTAGGTCGAACGCGCCTCGGTGGGCATGTACGGCTGGTAGGTGCGGATGAAATCCGACACCGAACCCTGCGGGCGGTAACCGCAGCGGGTGACCAGCAACTCCAGCGACGGCGGCGGCGCGCCATCGGCCATCAGGCAACCGAGATAAGCGTTGTGCTCGACGCCGACGTTGTCGAGCGGATTGCCGGCCCACGCCGACGAACTGAAGCAGGCGCCGAGCGCCAAAGCCAGGGTGGCGGAAAGACCGATGCGGTGTTTCGCGTTCATGAAAGCGTCCTTGGTCGATGAGAGCCCCATGCGGGGAGAAAGACCGCATCCGTACTCGTTCGGCGGTTGCGGCGTGGGCCAAGAGTTGCCACGGCGCCGACGCTTCGGCGAGGACGATTCGGGGATGTTTCGGGGACGTTTTCGGAACGGTGCGGGCGTTGCCGGGAAGGTTTTCCGGGAGGTGTGATGGGCGGCAAATCTGACTTGTTGTGCTGGTCGCGATGGCGCGCCTGCCGGAAACGCGGACTTACGCCGCGTATTCGAACACGCCGCTGCGTAGGGCGATCTGATCGATCGCCCTACGGCTCGATGCGTAACAGTCCAGACAGGGCCATTAAGCCCGCGACAGCAGGATCAAGTTGGCGTCGCTGATAAAACCTTCGGCGTCGTAATGGAACAGCCCGAACGCCGGGACATCGATCATGCAACCGTCCTTCAGATAGGCCCAATCCGCTGCCTGGTGTCCAGGCATGTCGGTCTGCTCGGCGATCATCACGACGATGGTTCCGACCTCCGTATCGCCAAAACGAATGCTGTCGCCGATGCGGACATCCTGTCCGCCGTTGTATCGAAGCGTCGTCATTGCCTTCTCAGCCGCGCCTTGCGGCTTCAATCGCCGCGATATCGATCTTGCCCATGGTCATCATCGCCTCGAACGCGCGCTTGGCCGCGGCGCGGTCGGGATCGGTGATCGCTTCGCTGAGCACGCGCGGGGTGATCTGCCACGACAGCCCCCATTTGTCCTTGCACCAGCCGCAAGCGCTTTCCTTGCCGCCGTTGCCGACGATGGCATCCCACAAGCGGTCGGTTTCGGCCTGATCGTCGGTGGCGACCTGGAACGAGAACGCCTCGCTGGGCTTGAACGTATCCCCGCCGTTCAAGCCGAGACAGGGAATACCCATCACCGTGAACTCGACCGTCAACACATCGCCCTGCTTGCCGTCGGGATAGTCGCCGGGCGCGCGATGGACCGCGTCTACCGAGCTGTCGGGGAAGGTTTTAGCGTAGAACTCGGCGGCTTCCTGGGCGGCGCCGTCGTACCAAAGACAAATCGTGTTCTTGGCGATCATCAGCTGCTCTCCTTGGGTTAGGTCGAACATCCGCACGCAAGCCGCGCGACCGGCGAAACGTATACCGATGGTGTCACGCGCACAACCCGCGACCGATCACATTTTATTAATAGGCGGTTTGACCGCCCCGAGGTGGCCGCCAGGCCGGCTCTGCTGCGTTGGTTGGACATGGCGTCGCCACGCCATTCACCTAACGGGGAGCGGACCATGAATTATCCGGATTGTCAGTACTCGCACGTCGCCTGGATCAGAAAGGACAGTGCGACGTTCAAGGCGCTCAGCGCCGGCCTGAGCAAGAAAGAAACCGCACCCGCCGCCGCGACCGCGTTCCTCACCGCCTTGAACTCGGCGCATCAGGATTTCAAAAACAAGCTGGAGCCGGGCGCGAACCTGACTGCGCTGCTGGGCGCGTATCAGGACAAGACCGGGATCATCTCGACCCGCGAATACTCGCTGCCCGACATCCCCGGCAATCCCAGCGACCCGGACAGCGGTTTCATCAGCGACCTGATCGGAGGCATCGCCGGCGCGCTGGTGACCGAGATCGGCGTGGGCATCAGCCTGTATACGCTGGCCCAGGATCTGATCGCGATGTTCGACATCAAACTGCATCTGCAGGGCGTGCTGTTCAACAACGCGGCCACCGATCTATCGGAGATTTACTTCCATTTCGGCCCCAACGGCCAGCCGAACATACTGCCGCTGTCGACCACGCTGCCGCCGGCCAAGGCGATCATGAATCCGATCGACAAGAAGAACTACGACTGCGTGCCGTTCACCTTTTTCGGCGGTATCGGCTTCCTCTCGCTGGAAGGCTTTTACATCACCATGAAGGCGCAGCGGCAGCGTAGCGAGGAGATTTCGGTGTATTGCGAGTACTACGCTGGATATCGGGGCATCGCTCCGGGGGACCACGAACGGCATCCGCCGTTGGAAGATGTGTTTTACACGCGTTCGGTCACTGGGGTGATGGTGGAGAACACGGCTAACCCTAATGGGATTGCGATGATTGTGTGTGAGTGAGGCAGCGGCGCGACCCGGGGCCATCAGAGCAAGATCAAAATGGGTTCCGGCTTTCGCCGGAATGACGGTGGGCGGGCGGCTTGCGTGGTTTGTGGAGCGGCACGGGGCGCTGAGCGTGCGAGGCGCTCAGTCGCCGAGGCCGCGCGGCAGGGCCAGACCCGAGGCGCCGGCGACTACTTTGCGCACGCTGGAGATCGCGGCCGATTGCAGCTTGCCATGCACCAGGAATGCCGGCGTATTGCCGCCAATGTCGGTCATCGAGGCGTAGGTCAATCGCGTGCCCGCGCCGCTGGGCGTCAGCGTCCATTCGCCGCGCGAGCGCAGCGCGATGCACTCGGACTTGGGTTTAGCCCCGGCCTCATCGAGCGAAGCGAACTTCACCCGGATCGCCCCGTCGGCCAGCGCCTGCCGATCAAAGCGCATGGAATAGCAGCGATCGCTGGTCACCGAAGTGCTGAGCACATCCGACCAGATCGCCGTGTCCGGCCCGCGCTGGACGAAGGTGCGGCGGATGTTCTTGTTCTTCGCGTCTAGGTACTTGCCCAGCAAGTAATCCGCGACCGCATCCGGCGCGACCTTCAGCGACGTGGTGACACGCAGTTCATCGAAGCGTTCACCGGCGATACGCCGCGCCTCCAGGCGGATCCCGTCCTTGTCGCTGACCGTCCGCCACGGCGCGGCCTGCGCGCCGGCCAGCAACGGCCATGCCGCCAGCGCGCACGCCAGACAGCCAATCAAGCGTTTGGCAACTGATGGAGCGCGACATGAAACTGAACTGCGCATCGATGCCACGGCCTGTCTCCTGGCACTGAAGCCGTTGCGCGGATTCGATGCCATGGGCATGACAGGGTGAAGACAAACGGCCATCGCACACTCGTTGACCGAACGCCACACCACAACGATGACCAACGCCGCGACGATGACCAAGGCCGCCGAAAGCCGTGTCGCAGCATCGCCGCCTAGGCGGATGCGACTTGAAGCCGCCAACTGCGCCCCGAAGCAACCAACCACACCGCGCAACCACCCCACCACCGTCATTCCGGCGAAAGCCGGAACCCATTTTGACTTTCGCCCTGCCAATTCAGCCAGAGCCGATCCGCCAGCAACGCTTATCGCCGCCCCCCTTCCCCGAGCCCGGCAGAGCGCCGCCACCGTCAAACGTCGCAGCCGCCGCAGACGGCCCAGCCGCACATATCGAACGAGACGCGCGCACGGGGCTAACCCGGATGGCGCATTGACCCGGCCCCACGCCGGCGCGCCAATGGCAGCGACCAGGAAGGACCGGGCCCGCCACCGCGCCGCCCCGCACGCATGGCCGCGCTCCCGCCCGCCTCGCCCTGGAGCCGAAACGATGAGCATCACCCGCCGCACCTTCCTGCTCGGCAGCGCCGCCGGCGCCGTCGCCGCCGCACCCCTCGCCCGCGCGCTCAACCGCGCCCGCATCCAGGCCGCCAGCGGCCCCGGCGACGTCGTCGGCAAAGTCACCGTCGGCTACCAAGGCTGGTTCGCCGCCCCCGGCGACAGCGCCCCCATCAACGGCTGGTGGCACTGGGCCCACGACTGGGGCCGCGCCCCCGACCCCAACAACAACGCGACCAAATCCTGGCCCGACATGCGCGAATACGCGCGCGGCTACCAGACCAACTTCGCCCCGCTGCGCAACGGCCAACCCGCGCGCCTGTTCTCCAGCTACGACCAAGACACCGTCGACACCCACTTCCGCTGGATGCAACAACACGGCATCGACACCGCCGCCTTGCAACGCTTCAACCCCTTCGGCGGCGAAGGCCCGACCCGCGACGCCATGGCCGCCAAAGTGCGCCAGGCCGCCGAACGCTACCAGCGCAAGTTCTACATCATGTACGACGTGACCGGCTGGACCCAGATGCACGGCCAGATCACCGCCGACTGGCGCGAGAAAATGTCTGCGTTGACGGCTTCGCCTGCTTACGCGCGTCAGAACGGAAAGCCCGTCGTCTGCATCTGGGGCTTCGGCTTCGACGACCCCGGCCGGCCGTTCGGCGCCGCCGAATGCGGCGATGTGGTTGCGTGGTTCAAAGCGCAAGGTTGCTACGTTATCGGCGGCGTGCCCACGCGCTGGCGCACTGGCGACTCGGTGCGGCCCGGGTTTCTCGACGTGTTCAATCAGTTCGACATGCTCTCGCCGTGGATGATCGGCGTGATCGGCAAGATTCCCGAAGTCGACGCGTTCTTCCAATCGGTCAACATCGCCGACAAGAACTACTGCGATGCGCGCGGCATCGACTACCAGCCCTGCGTACTGCCCGGCGACCTCGCTTTGGGCCAGCGCGCCCACGGCAACCTGATGTGGCGGCAGTTCTATCACCTCGCCGGCTTGGGCGTCGCCGGGTTCTACATCTCGATGTTCGACGAATACAACGAAGGCAATCAGATCGCCAAGACCGCGGAAACGCAGAACGACGTCCCGGCCAACTTCAACTTCGCCGCATTGAACGAAGACGGCGTTCCCTGCTCATCCGACTACTACCTGCGACTGACCGGCGATGGCGGCCGCATGCTCAAAGGCGCGCGACCGCTGAGCCCGGTGCGGCCGACTGCGCCGGTGGTCGGCAGCGATGCTGGCGTGGCGACGGTGTTGAGCCTTCGGTCGCGGGTGAACAATCGCTACGTGGCCGCGGAGAGCGGCGGCGGCGCGCCGTTGATCGCCAACCGCGAAGCCATCGGGCCGTGGGAACGATTCGACATGGTCGATGCCGGTGGCGGCGACGTGGCGTTGCTGTCGCATGCGAATGCGAAGTTCGTGACGGTGGATGCGGCGCGGGGGAATGCGTTGATTGCCAGTCGGGATACGGTTGGGACGCGGGAGCGGTTCTTCATCGAGACCCTGCCCGGTGGATCGGTGGCATTGCGTGCGCGGGCCAACGATCGGTATGTGACAGCTACCAATGAAGCCAAGGGATCGTTGATTCCGACTGCGGTGCAGGTTGGCGGATGGGAGGTGTTTGAGTTGTCGATCTCGTGAGATCCGCAGCAGAACGTGTGCAGCACCGGCGCAACTCACACCCTTATTCCTTATACATTTTCTGCTCGCACAAGACACCGCCACAGAGCAACCGCTTAGCGCCACGATCAGCGCTATGATCGGCTCGGGGCGTCGGCGACCTAACCAGCGGACCTCCCTCTTCACTTGAACGCCGCTCTGACTCAGTGCGCCGAATGCGCAGCATATGGCCATCCTCTCAAACAGGACTTGCGATCGTGGCGCTAACCAGCGATAGAAGCGGACCCTGGCGCGAGGATACGAAGCTGTCGACTCGCAGGCAGAACACAACTCTAGGTTTCGCTATCGCGGCCGCACTGATTGTGTTGTCCGGCTGCGCCTCGACCAACGGCATCATTCCAGTTTCAGACCAAGCCCCTACGGTCGAGCGCCTGCTGACTACTCCCCTAGAAGGAGTCACCGGGCGGGACGGCATGCGGTCGGCAATGATTCGAGCCTACGAGATCAAGGATCTTGATTCGAAGCACATAGACAACCGCCCCAAGACTCTGGCGGACAATCACATCTTGTCGATGTTCTGGCTCGAACCAGCTCCGGTCGACTTCATGTCGATGGCCGTGGCCCCTCAGCCGTGCTTCCCCACCGAGCGCGCACTGCACTTAACACAAGCCAAGCCACACAGCCAAACGCAATCCTCTGACGAGCAGACTTACGACGCGTCTCGGAACGGAATACTGGTCAGCTTCAGCACCACACCGGATCGTAAGTGCGTCTCGTACATTCACATCGAAACAGAGGCTCTAACGGTTGAACGCATCCTCACCGAGCCATTGAGCGGAACCGCTGGAAGAGATGGGGTACGAACGGCGCTCGCCAGGTCATACGCCATCGATCCGTCGATGACGAAATACACCAATCGCGAGCCCAAAGTACTGGCGGACAGGCAAGTGGTTTCCCTGCTCTGGCTGGAGCCGCCGCCGGCCGACTTCATGTCAATAAGCCTTGACTCAGTGCCCTGCTTTTCCACACAGCGCGCATTGGCATTGACTCAAGCCAAACCTTATTCGGGCTCGGGCGGCACCTCCCACCCGGCCTACAACGCCTTCAAGAACGGAATGCTGGTCGGATTCACATCCACTCCCGATGGGAAGTGCGTGAAGGCGATACATATCGAGGAAGACAAGTGAGCGAGTGGGACAAGGATGCCTTTACGAACAGCGCGCAATTTCAACAGATGCCGGAACACATCCGGCGATGGATTTTGCTATCGCCTCATGCCAGAAAGAAACTCCCGAACTTCTTCGCACAGGCGCGTGCCAGAACTTTTCTTAGTCAGCGATCCACATGGTTCCGCCTATAGAACGAACTGGATCAATCACCTCCTTCGCCCCCACTCCCATGCCGCCACTAGCGTAACCGCGGGGCGTTGGGGCGAAGACGAAGCGCCAGCGCCTTTTGGAGCGAGAACCGACCAACGAGCATGCGTTGCCGACGGCGACCGAAGCTATGATCCCGGACGAATTTGCGCTGGATCTGGCGTATCCCTCGATACCCAATGCCTCCAGGCTCCTTGTCGAGGCCGAGTGATCGACGAAAAAATCGTGCGGCTGCGCAATACCCAGCCTAGAAACGTGTACGGGCTATTTTCCCAATTGCGTCAACGTTATAGAGCTCACGCAGTCAGATTCCGGGCCAACGGTGGAAAATATCGCCAACATGCCATTCCGCTCGGCGGTGAAAGTACGACCGCGTTCGTTGTCGTGCTCTTGCGGCGCAGCCTTCCCGATCTCTACGCCTGCAACCCCCGCAGCTTGCGCGAGCGGGAAACACTTGCGTCGGTCGAAAGCGAGACCCAACTTCCGCTCGCCTTTGTAGTCCTCAATAGTTGCATCGCTAACGACGTAGCCGTCGGCGAGCGTGATGGCAGTAGCGGCTTTCAGTATGGGCGGCTCCGGGCGGAGCACCTGGAAATCAGCGTTCGAACGAAGACCCCGGGCGACCTGGTCGTAGCCGGTCACTCCTTGCTCAAGAGGCAACCGAAGAATGTCCTGTGCTGTCAATACAGCGACCATGTTTTTCTGTGCCGGATTTCCATTAGGTTTACTGACACACCCCATTAACAGCGGTAGAAAAAGTGCGCCTATGGCGTAACGCTGGATTCTCGGACATCTCATACGAATCGACACTCCCTGTTCTCTAGCGCTAGCCTAGGCGGGCCGAATGCAGGCGACAAGCTGTATCCCCCCGCAAGCTCAATAGGGACGGTGATGAATAGCATGGAACGCACTACCAAGCACCAACAAGATCTCGCCATCCTGAATGACAGCGCCGAGTTTGCGCGGATGCCCGAGCGCACAAAACAGTGGATCAAGCAATCGCCTCATGCCAGCGAGGACTTCGCGGAGTTCTTTCGTAAGGACGGCAGGATCGACAGCTCGCAGCGCATTGACCTGCCCTATTACCAAGCCACTGAGCCACCGATCATTCGAGTGGACAGCAATACCTACGACGCGCTTCGCGGGCCGGATGCAGGGAAGTATCTGCTCATGGAACAGGCTATGTTTACGACCCTGGCGCATGAGATCGGGCACGACCGCTACAACACCGCGTCGATCAAGTTCCCGGCCGAAGGGTCCAAGGAACAGTACGTCGACTATCGCAGCAAACTGGAAGCGCAAGCGATCTTCAACGCATTCCCTATCATCGACGAACTCAAGGACAACTCCACCTACTCCGCACGCTGGCAGGATCTGGGTTACTTGCCGGGCCTTGAGCTAGCGCAGATGTTCAACGACTGGAAACGGGGCACCGACCCCACAACCACCGTCGATCGGATCGCCAAGCAAGTGGCTGATCGACCGTACACTCGCTCGGAACCGTTGACCGATCGGAACCGGGACGGCCAGCTGACGCACCGTGACCTGTATTTGCGTGACTACGAGTACTTCCGACGATCTAATCCGCCTCCCATCAATGAGCCTGCCAATCCCGACGAAATTCATACGCAATCAAATCGTATGAGCAGCAACGACCGCCAAGCGGCTTGGCCGCAAACGCGCGAACTCACCCGAGAGGCTTTCGAACGGCAAGGGCGCCCATTGAGTCCCGAAGCCCTCGACTGCATCGCCGGCTGCCTTGCCGTTCAGGCCAAGCGCGATGGCCTGGATCGAATCGACCATGTCGTGCTGAGCCAACACCCTGGCGGGGAAATAGGTCGGAATGTCATCGCCGTACAAGGCGGGCTGCACGATCCCGCGCAGAAGCTCTCGCACGTTGAGGCACAACGCGCCTCGCTGACTCCGCTGGATGACTCTCTTCACTCGCTGAAAGTGATCGCCGAGGCTCAAGCTCAGCTAGTCACGCAACCCGATCCGACACCAGATCGACCGATCACCCGATAAGTTCCCGCACGCACCGGGCGACAACAGGTGTATTGCCGGATAGCGACTGGAAATGCAACAAACACCCGGCTCGCCTCGGCTACTTCAGTGCTTGGAGCAGTTCTCTTATCTGAGCAATGCGAGCCTGGGTCCGCTCCACGCGGCAGGCTTCAGTCAGGTCGCCGGCCTCACGTCGCGACATACCTTGAGCAAACGGCTCCAACAAGCAATCGGTATCGCGGGACGCGGCCCAGGCCTGATCCGAAGCGCTCAGATAGTCAGCCAGATCGGTGAGATAGCCCGCGTCATTGCTCGTGTACGACGCGTATTGCTTCCGAGCCCGGGCCAGCAGCTCCCGACTAAGCGCAGCCGCCTCCTGGTCGAGCCGGTACATGTCGCGATAGGGCTTGCACGCGTGCACTCGCACACGTTCGCACTCGGCGATCTCGTCATCGGACTTCTTGGAGAAGCACAGCTCCCGCGCCTTCAACTCCCCAACAACGAAGCAATCCCCCTCTTCAGACGTCGCCAGGACGGCGGCCGATGCGGCGTGCACCGTCTCCGACGCTTTAGGCGGAGGCGCCGCGATGGCGTAACTCGATCCCAGCAGAAGACTCGTTAACAGCAGGCTTGATCGCAGCGGTCTGAATCCGGACATCCTGTCGAACCCTTTGTGATGATTGATCGGCGGCACTGAAGAACCGAAGCCACCATGCCCGTTCGGCGCTTGTTTGGATAGGCGTACGCCAGAGTTTTGACGTAGCAAGCGATCTACGCGGCTCGGCGTATCGAGCGAACCGGATCAATCGCCTCCTTCGCCCCCGCTCCCCGCACCGCCACCATTGCAACCGCAGAGCGTTGGAACGAAATCCGGCGAGGCGCCGTCGAACCCGCCTGGTGCCAAGTCGTGCGGAGGGAGCGATCCGTCGGCTTGCGACGTCTCGTTCCTCACCAACAGAAAACATGCGATCGCCCCGATCAGCGGCACCAGCCAGATCAGGCCGAACTGCCAACCCTTTTGAGCGGGCGAGAACACATCACTGCGCACGACGGCCACCGTTGCCGTCACGTTGAGCATCGCCAGTATGCCCAGCACCACCGTTTGCCATTCCATAGCACACCTCGTATCGAGCCGATCCGATGCGCGCACTGTCGGCGCCGGGCGGGCCGTCGTCTATAACTCGAACGTACTGGGTGGCGGGGCCGCGGTGGCTAGGTCGCCACTGTTCGCGAGACGGAAGCGACTTTGTGTGACTTCTGAGCAGCAAAAAGCTTTACCGGAATCCCGTCGAGGTGTTCCGGAAGCCGCGCGAGTCATTCCGTTGAAGCTTATTTGGACTCGCGTGAGCGAAATTCAGATTCGCGAATACGAATTCCGAGTTCGCGAGCACCGAAACGGGACTCCCGAGAGCGAAATCCGGACTCGCGAAGGCGAATTTCGTACTCGCGAAGGCCAGAACGGCATTCGCGAAAGCCAAATTCAGACTCGCGAGCGTGAATTTCGGATTCGCGAGAGCGGCGCCGGGGCTCGCGAGTAGCGATTCGGGATTCCGGAAAGCCAATTTCGCCTTCGCGAAGACCCAATAGCCGCATCGCAGCACCCGCCGGGCCTTCGCGCCCCCTGGAATCGCCGTTCGCACTCGCTCGGCAGGGCTCACTAACCCCCGGCAGCTCAGGCGGCACAGCCCGCGACGGCTACGCACCGCCGCGGTCGTATTGAGGTGGACGCGCGATCGGCCCTAATCGCCCGCCCCGCCCGCCTGCGCCAGCCGGGCCTTGAGGTCGGCCACGGCCTTGCGCTGCTCGGACTTGGACAGCAGGCCCAGGGTCAGGATGGCCTCGGCCAGCACGTCGGTGTCGGCGTAGAGGAAGGCGAGCGGGACGCCCAGCGACTGCGCGATGCGGCGCGCGGTGGCCAGATCGGCGTCGTGGACGCCCTTTTCGTAGCGGTTGATGCGGACGGCGGCCGTTTCTTGCGGTAGACCCACAGACATACCCAGCTCCTTCTGAGTGAGCCCGGCATCTTCCCTGGCTGATTTCAGCCGCTGCGCAAAGATGGAGCGGGCATCTACGTTGGTCTGGGCCATGCGCAAAGGATGGCTTCAAACCTCAAGAGCGTAAATTACGTTAAACGTAATAAAATGTCTAGGCCAAAGTCCAAAGAGAACACCGTGAAATCCTAGACGTTCAAGCACAGGATGTCCGCCACCGCCGCCTTTTCGCGTATGGCAGTTTTTGTGCGTTGAGTTCATTGCTCAACTGGTTCCAATGGATTGAAGCTCCAACTGGCTCACTCAGCTGTAGTAGGCTCGTATTCATCGAGCTATTACACAAACGAACTGGACCAAAGATATCCAGGTCAAACTTCAGAAGCCGACAAATCGCATACGAGCAGCCGACGGAACGAACTTCATGGCAAAGCGCAAAGACACTCCAACGGAACACGTCTTCAAGGTAAGCACTGGCTTAAAAGACCTGATCGGGCGAGAGCTAATAACTGATGATTTCGTTGCCGTTTTCGAGCTGGTAAAAAATTCGTTCGACGCGCACGCGAACTCAGTACATCTAATATTCGATGAAGACCGAATAATAATATCGGACAATGGCAAGGGAATGTCGCGAAATGACATACTCGACAAATGGCTATTTGTCGCGTATTCCGCAAAACGCGACGGCACGGAAGACGTTGATTACAGGGACCGAATTGAAGACAGGAATCGCCCTTTTGCTGGAGCTAAAGGCGTTGGTAGATTCTCATGCGATCGATTGGGCCGAGAACTAGTTCTGAGCTCTAAATCCAAAACCTCTCCGGTCCAGAATCTTTTAGTTAACTGGACTGACTTTGAGAGAGACCATCTTGAAGAGTTTTCAAACGTCGGGGTAAAGCTTTGGGAATCGGCAGATTATCCTGACCCGGCGTCGAGAAAAATGAAGGGCGGGACGATCTCAGGCACGACATTGGAAATTAATGGATTAAGGACCTTATGGGATCGCGACAAACTCAAGTCACTTAAAAGAGAGCTAAGCAAGCTAATAGATCCGTTCTCGGGGACTTTGTCTAGATTTTCTATATCCATTAGCGCACCTGCTGAGAAAAAAGCAGATGCGATAGATCGTCAACATAACGAAGAACTCGAAAGTGATGACGGGGCACGCCTATTGGTAAACGGGCCTGTCACAAACCCCATCATTGATGTGCTTGCCACAAGGACTACTTCTATCGAAGCAGTCCTCACAGATGATGGGAAGTCGATAGAATCAACGCTGGAAGACCGCGGGCAGATCATTTATAAAATAAGAGAAACCAATCCTTACCCGCTCTTAGAGCTTTCACAGATTCGTGCAAATTTATATTTTCTAAATAGAAGCGCAAAGTATGTATTCGCCAGACGCATGGGCTTGCCATCTGTCCAGTTCGGCTCGGTTTTCTTATTCAGAAATGGATTCCGCATCTTCCCCATCGGAGCGGAGGATGATGATTTCTTTGGCTTAAATCGCCGGAAGCAACAAGGGCAAAGACGATTTCTGGGTGGTCGCGATCTAATCGGAAGGGTTGATATTCACGGCGCAGAAGGATTCGATGAGGCCACCAGTCGAAATCAGGGATTAATTCGAACTCCTAATGTAGAGGAGCTGATAGATTTTGTTCGAGACAAATGCGTTAAGCGCCTCGAAAGATACGTGGTCGACATCACCTGGAAGGATACTTTCGATAAAGATCTCGAAACCCCAGAACGCATGCTACTTGACCAAAGTAGCGCGCGAATTGCGCAACTGGTTTCTAAACTAGCCGCAACTGAGGGCGTAGATCTAGTCCACTATAATCCTGACATCGTTCGAATTGTCGATGAAAAATCGCAAGAGTTTGAGTCCTCACTCCGAGCTCTTGAATTATTAGCTGATAGAACTGGCGATGAAGGCCTTCTAGCGAAAGTAGATCAAGCTCGAGCGAGGCTGGCAATTCTTGAAGCTGCAGAGAAGGAGGCGCGTGAGGCCGAGCAACGAGCAGAAGCTAGGGCAGCTCGCGCCGAGAGCGCGGCTGCAACCGCCGAGGCAAGGTATTCGAGCGAAGTTGAGAGAAATAAATTCCTTATAGCGGCTTCTACGTTAGACCAAGACACCATTCTCAACCTTCATCACCAGATAATTATTCACGCCGCGGACGTACATAACGAGATAAAATTACTCCTAACGAAAATACGCACTGGAAGCGAGCTCACGACACACGAGTTATCTGACGCATTAGAAAGGATTTTTTATCGAAACAGCCAAATACTGACCGCAGCCAAATTCGCAACCAAAGGGGGGTACAAACAGCAATCATCTGAAATTAGCGACAACTTACCATTGTACATACAGGATTACGTTGACAGCATCGCCAGCCTGTGGTCACGAAAAATTGCAATTCGCGCCGAATGGGACGGGACACCATTCACCAGGAAATTCAAGCCAATTGACATTGGAATATTAATTGACAACATTACTTCCAACGCAGAAAAGAACGGTGCGTCTACTATCACTCTCAGCATTAGAGTGATTAAGGGAGCAAGAGGCGCGCTCGAATTGAATGTCACTGATGACGGAGACGGATGGCCTGACTCAATAAAGCCATTAGAGCGAGTCTTTGAAAAAGGAGTAACGTCTAAAACGACCGGCTCCGGATTAGGGCTCTTTCATGTCCGCCAAATTATCGAGGGGATGGGTGGTACGATCGAAGCGTTAGCGCAGGCTTCAGCTGATAACTACGGCGCCCACCTGAGAATGAGACTGCCACAATGAAAATGGAATTTCGGCTGTTAGTAATCGATGATGAGCCGGAAAGTGCTCAAGCAGCAATACAAGCCCTGAAGCTTCACTTAAACAATCTCGGCTTCAGCTTAAAAATTGAATCTGCAAAAGATCTGTCCGACAACGGCCTCCGAACGCTCACTCGAAATCTCGGGAAAGATTTTGACTTGGTCCTGATCGACTACGCGCTTGGCACTGATGTCAATGGATCAGATGCAGCAGCCCACATGCGGCGAAGCATGCCGTATACAGACATTATCTTCTTCTCGTCTGACGCCGGGAATCAATTGATAATTAAACTGGCCGATAAAGGCGTATCGGGCGTATTTGTCAGTCATCGCACCGAGCTCATTGATACCCTCACGGGCGTCGCCGACACGATAATTAAAAAAGCCATTGATCTAAATCATATGCGCGGCATCGCGATGGCCGAAGTCGCAGAATTTGATGTTTTGCTACAAGAGTTACTATTGCACATCTACGCATATGATCCGGAGATTTTTCCGGGCGAGGCCGAAAAACTCCTCGGAATGGTACAGGGAAGCTCTAATAGAATAGTTGACCGGCTTACCCCATTGCTATCCAGCAAAGACATAATCGCCATCATAGCGGACGGAAGCATTTTCTCTTCTCACCACAAATATAATGGAACAAGAGAATTAGCTAAAGCGCTCCCTTTTCCACCCAAGGAGCACCTCCGTACCCTTGCGCCGTACGGTGACGCCATATTAAAAAAGAGAAATATCCTTGCCCATGCGAAAGAGGAGCTAGACGCGAATGGAGAGACAATTCTTCGATCCGTCGTTCACGGCGAACCTCCTGTGCGAATTGATGAGCAGTGGATGACTGATTTTAGAAAGGATCTTAAAATATACAGAGTGGCTCTTGAAACAATATGCCAACAGGTCCGCGATCATTCAACAGCGGTATTAACGGCTAGAGGCTGAGACTCCAGCAATCTGTATCAGCGCCAAACCGAGCTGCTCTGCCAGCAATGGCGGAACGGCATTAGCCACCTGAGTAAACCTTGGGACTTCGCTTCGTCGTAAATGCCCCCCGGAAGTATATTTCCCCTTGAACGCGAACCAGTCAGGAAATGTTTGCAGCCTGGCATTTTCGCGAACGGTTAGCGTTCTAGGCTCAGAATAATGCAAGAGATCGTCTGGCAGACTCGTTACCGTTGGAGCATGCTTCAGTGGGTCGAGCACTCTAATTGCCATTTTCTTCAAGCCAAATTTGGCCTTAACCTCCGCGGACAGACTCGTCGCAAGCCTGCCATCTTCGTTACAAATGCGAATTATTTCAGAGAATCGCGCTTTGATATCATCTCGATGACGAGCCAGGCGCGTATCAGTAGGAGCGCCAACACTACTGTCTCGCAGGTACCGTTGATAAGATGTTCGCGGCCCCTTATAGAGAATCTCGTCAAATCCCGGGCATTCCATAGAAGGCCCGATGCCATTTCCCTTTATTTCTAAATCGCTGAGGACATCCCTGGATGCGGGCTGCAATGGCACCCCCCGATCCTTTAAGAATCGGACGCGATTACCCGCGAGTTTTGGGAAAAACTCTTCGACCCGCACATTTGCGGCAATGTCTTTTCTCACGCCTAAAAGAATGAATCTGGGGCGCGACTGCGGCACGCCGTATTCATTTGCGCGAAGAATTGCGGTAGTAACCTCATAGTTCTTACTTAGGCGATCCTCTAGTGTCTCGGCAAAATTCTCAATTTGCCCCTTTTTCTTAATTTTGAAGCTTGCTTTAAAACCTCGGACATTTTCAACCAGAACAAACTTAGGCTGTAGGATGTCTACAAGAGCCAAGTAATCCTTAAACAATTGGTTCCGCGGGTCATCCACGTTTCTGCGACCTGCATGAGAGAACCCCTGACACGGAGGCCCTCCTGCTAAAAGGTCGACTTTGCCTTGCATGGCCCGCAGGTCTATCTTCTTTTTTCTAAGCAGCTCAGTGATTGACCATGGTTTAATCTCGATCTGTGCAGGCCATTGATATTTCAGTCCTGGCCGATGCAGTAGGTTGCTAGATAGCGTCTCGAAGGCAAATGCATCTTTTTCAACAGCGAATAGCCCCCTCCAGCCCGCTCGCTTAAGGCCCAAGCTCAGCCCTCCACAGCCAGCGAATACGTCAACAAACGTAGGCCTATCGTTTTTTGTTTTTCGAGTCATTGGCAGGGGCCAGATTTCATTCTTCGCATCATATTGCAAGATACTGGAAGAGACGAAGCACTAACGCTCAATCTGATACAACTTGGGCAAGCCGCGCTACGGCCGAGATACCGAATGCCGGATTTCCTGACCCCAGATGAACGTTCTCAGCGAATGGCGCGTATTCGATCGAAGGACACTAAGCCTGAGCTAGCACTTCGAAGAGTACTTCATCGCCTTGGACTGAGGTATCGACTGGGGGGCTCCGGCTTGCCCGGCAGCCCCGACCTGATACTTCCAAGGTACAAGGTGGCCATCTTTGTTCACGGCTGTTTTTGGCACAGGCACGCCAACTGCAAGGTGGCAAGCACTCCAAAGAGCAATACTGAGTACTGGCAAAAAAATTTGATACCAATGTTGCGCGCGACGCCAACGCCATTGGCCGTCTCGATGCACTAGGCTGGCGGACCTACATCGTCTGGGAGTGCGAACTCACATCACAATCCAAGGCGGAGGCAAGCGGAAAGTTGCTTGCTTCGGTGATAAGACAAGACAGATCAGAACGCATATCCAAGAACGAGGCATAGCAAAAAAGGCAGCGCAAGCTGCCTTTTTCTTATTGCTGCCTCAAACCCCCAACGGATTCGGCTTCTCCACATCAATCTTGTACTGCTTAATAGCCCGCGCCACATCCTTCCCAGTCATCTTCCCCTCCGCCGCCAGCGCCGCAATGGCCGCATGGGCGATGTAGTACCGATCAACCTCGAAGTGACGCCGCAAGTTCGCGCGCGTATCCGACCGCCCGAACCCATCCGTACCCAGCACCGTGTAACGCATCGGCACGAACGCCCGCACCTGCTCCGGATACACACGAATGTAGTCGGTCGCAGCGATCGCCGGGCCCTGACGGCCTTCCAGCAGTTCAGTGATGTAAGGCTTCCGCGGCGTCTTCGCCTCAGGATTGAAGCGATTCCAACGCTCAGCGTCGGTAGCATCGCGCGCAAGTTCGTTGAAGCTCGGGCACGACCAGATGTCCGCGGTCACGCCGAAGTCCTTATCCAACAACTCCGCCGCGGCGATGGCTTCGCGCAGGATCGTGCCGCTGCCCATCAGTTGCACGCGCAGTTCGCCCTTCTTCGGCTTGCCGGCGTCCTTCAACAAATACATGCCCTTGATGATCCCCTCCGCACTGCCTTCCGGCATGTCCGGGTGCGGGTAGTTTTCGTTCATCAGGGTTAGGTACCAGTACTCGTCCTGCTGCTCGGTCAGCATGCGCTGCATGCCGTGTTGCAGCAGGGTCACGACTTCGTAGCTGAAGGTGGGGTCGTAGCTGCGGCAGTTCGGGATCAGGCCGGCCTGGACCATGCTGTGGCCGTCTTCGTGTTGCAGGCCTTCGCCGTTCAAGGTGGTGCGGCCGGCGGTGGCGCCGAGCAGGAAGCCGCGGGCGCGCATGTCGGCGGCTTGCCAGGCGCTGTCGCCGATGCGTTGGAAGCCGAACATCGAGTAGTAGATGTAGAACGGCAGCATCTGCAGGTCGTTGGTGCTGTAGCTGGTCGCCGCAGCCAGCCACGAGGCGAAGGCGCCGGCTTCGGTGATGCCTTCTTCCAGTACTTGGCCGGTGGTGTCTTCGCGGTAGTACATCAGTTGGTCGCGGTCGACCGGCTTGTACTTCTGGCCGTGCGGGGCGTAGATGCCGAGTTGGCGGAACAGGCCTTCCATGCCGAAGGTGCGGGCTTCGTCGGCCACGATGGGGACGATGCGCGGGCCTACTTGTTTGTCGCGCAAGGCGATATTGAGGGCTTGCACGAACGACATGGTGGTGCTGATTTCGCGCTCGCCGGTGCTCTTGAGCAGGCGGTCGTAGGCTTCCAGCTTGGGCACGTCCAGCGAGGTGCTGGCTTTGCGGCGGCGCTGCGGCAGGTAGCCGCCGAGCGCTTTGCGGCGCTCGTGCATGTATTCGACTTCCGGCGATTTTTCGCCGGGGTGGAAGAACGGGACGGCGCCGTCCTTCAGTTGTTCGTCGGTGACGGGGATGTTGAAGCGGTCGCGGAACAGGCGGACGGCTTCGTCGTCCATCTTCTTGGTGCCGTGGGTCGGGTTGAGCGATTCGCCCGACGCGCCCATGCCGTAGCCCTTGACCGTCTTGGCCAGGATCACGGTGGGCATGCCCTTGGTGTTTACCGCTTCGTGGTAGGCGGCGTAGACCTTGTGCGGGTCGTGGCCGCCGCGGTTGAGGCGCCAGATGTCTTCGTCGGACAGGTTGGCGACCAGTGCGGCGGTTTCGGGGTATTTGCCGAAGAAGTTGTCGCGGGTGTATTTGCCGCCGAAGGCTTTGCAGTTCTGGTATTCGCCGTCGACGGTTTCCATCATCAGTTGGCGCAGCTTGCCGGTGGTGTCGCGCGCCAGCAGCGGATCCCAGTAGCTGCCCCAGACGGTCTTGATGACGTTCCAGCCGGCGCCGCGGAATTGGCCTTCCAGCTCTTGGATGATCTTGCCGTTGCCGCGCACCGGGCCGTCGAGGCGCTGCAGGTTGCAGTTGATGACGAAGATCAGGTTGTCCAGGCCTTCGCGGCCGGCGACGGAGATGGCGCCGAGGGATTCGGGTTCGTCCGTTTCGCCGTCGCCGAGGAAGGCCCAGACCTTGCGGTCGGACTTCGGCATCAGGCCGCGGCCTTCCAGGTATTTCCAGTTGCGCGCCTGGTAGATGGCGCTGATCGGGCCCAGGCCCATCGACACGGTCGGGACTTGCCAGTAATCGGGCATCAGCCACGGGTGCGGGTAGGAGCTGACGCCGCGGCCGTCGACTTCCATGCGGAAGTTGTCGATCTGCGATTCGCTGATGCGGCCTTCCAGGAACGAGCGAGCGTAGATGCCGGGGGAGCTGTGGCCTTGCACGCCGATGAGGTCGCCGGGGTGGGCGTCGGACGGGGCGCGCCAGAAGTGGTTGAAGCCGACGTCGTACAGGGTCGCGGCGGAGGCGAAGCTGGCGATGTGGCCGCCGAGGTCGCCGGGTTTGCGGTTGGCGCGCACGACCATGGCCATGGCGTTCCAGCGGATCAGCGAGCGGATCCGCCATTCCATCGCGTTGTCGCCGGGGCTCTTGGCCTCCAGGTGCGCGGGGATGGTGTTGATGTATTCGGTGGTGGGCTGGAACGGCAGGTGGGCGCCGGCGCGGCGGGTGACCTCGACCATGCCTTCCAGCAATTGGTGGGCGCGCTCGGCGCCGTCGCGGGCGATGACGGCCTGGACGGATTCGACCCATTCCTGGGTTTCGGTGGGATCGGGGTCGTTCTGCAGCAGGTCGTGCAGGGAGCTGGCAAGCGGCTGGTTCATCTATCTCGCGGCCCCGTGGCCGCGCCTCGAATGTTGGGGGGCGGATTAGAGCGTCGAGTCTAACAAACGGGGGTGGGGGTTCGGCTTGCTTTGGGTGGTCGGTGGGGTGGGATAGTTCGTATTGGCTACGGGGTGGGTGTGGATACGCGGGCGTGTGGTGGTTGCGCCGGTGGGCGGGGTGGCGTGGTCGCGGCTTGCGCCGCTCCTACAGGTAGCCTAGGTGGGTCCGAAGCCCTTGTAGGAGCGGCGCGAGCCGCGACCGCGACAATTCGGCAGCCGGCGCTACACACCTTCCGGGCTTAATCCGACCCATCGCGGCGGCTTTTCCCGATTTGGCCTCAGCTTGCCGCGCGCGACGCTGCGGCCATGGACGAATCGATGGCGACTGCGCCGATTCGCGGCCATGCGGCGTTACGTCGCGGTCGGGTTTCGGAGGCGCAACGGATTTATTTGCTGACCTTTGCGACGGAGGGGCGCATCGCGTGGTTCTCGAACGCGCGGCTGGCCGAGGCGACGGTGGCGGCGTTCGTGGACTCGCGGTCCTGGCAACGTTCGACCTTGCTGGCGTGGGTGCTGATGCCGGACCACTGGCACGGCGTGATCGAGCTGGGGCCGGACGAATCGCTGCCGGCGTTGATTCGGCAACTCAAGTGCTCAAGTTCGCGGCGTGTGCGCGCGGCCATGGCCGGGACGGTGCCTTGGGCGATCTGGGCGCGGGCGTATCACGATCGGGCGTTGCGTAAGGATGAGGGGTTGTTGCCGATGGCGCGGTATGTGGTGATGAATCCGGTGCGTGCGGGGTTGGTGGAGCGGGTGCGGGAGTATCCGTACTGGGATGCGGTTTGGGCGCAGCGGCGGGTTGCGGTCCCGGCGGAGGGTTGCGCG